>CAMFLG010000116.1 GCA_945957495.1 uncultured Pseudorhodobacter sp.
CGAGATTCCTCTACGTCTCGTGGGCTCGGAGATGTGTATAAGAGACAGCCGGGAAGCCGCGGTGGCTGTCGCCCAGCGAGATCGGCACCACCCAGGCCACCGCCGGGTCGGCGGCCAGGGCCTGCACGCTGCGCCAGCGGATGGTGTTCGTCGGGCTGCCGAGGTGGAAGACGCTGTAGAGCAGCAACTGCACGCTGCCCGTGCGGGCGCCGACGATCAGGTCGGTGCCCGAGATCGACTGCGTGAAGCCCTCGCGCAGCGCCACCCGGCCGCGCTCGACCGCGAGCAGCAGGAAGGTGGCCAGCGCGATCGAGGCCAGCACCAGCCCCAGGCCGAAGCGCCGGTGCCAGGCGCTGGCGCGCGCCAGGCGCAGCAGGCCGCCGCCGCTCATGCGCCGGCCTCCGTAAAGGCCGCGGCCTGCAGGTCCAGCACGCGCGGGAAGTGCGGCGCCAGGCGCGGATCGTGGCTGACGAAGAGCAGCGCGGCCTGCGCGGCCTCGGCGGTGGGGGCAATCTGATCGCCTGCGTTGTTCGAGATCATCACCACTTTCTGTTTTTGCGTGGTGGCGTTGGTCAGCATCTCGATCTGGCCCGCGGCTGAGTTTTCCGGGGTCGGGCCGATATATTGCAGCTTGACGGGGTTGCCCAGTTCGGTGGCAGCCTCTTCCGCACCGCGGTTGGCCTGATCGAAGGGCAGAATGCCAAGGAATTTCGGCATCAGCACCATATCGACAGATTTGCCGGGCGTCGCGGAAACCGGCTCTGCCAGCGCCGAGGTGCCCATCAGACCGGCCATCATTGTTACCGCCAGGCCAAACCCGGCGAAGGTCATTCTTTTCATTGCAGTTCCTCCCTTAAGTGGTTTTCCCTTTGCGCCTTATGCGGCGGAAAGGGCCGTCAAAGCCTCCTCATCGGCAATCAGCACCTCTACCCCGACCGACCGCAGATGGTCGATCATGGCGGGCGGGGCCCTGAAATCCGTCACCACCGCCGACACACGGGTCAGCGGGCAGACAACCATGTTGCCGCGCGCCTCGAATTTCGAGGAATCGGCAATCACGATCAGCTTTTCGGCCCGGTTCAGCATTTTCGCTTCGGCACGGGCGATCAAAGGATCACTTTCGATCACGCCCATCGGCGTGATCGCATAGCAGGACATGAACATCTTGGACGCCGCGAAATGCTGGATCGCGTCTTCCTCGAACGGCGACAGGATGATGCCGGGCTCGCGGTAAAGCTCCCCCCCCGGCAGCACGACGCGGTTGGCGGAATTGGCAATCAGTTCCTGCGCGATGGGAAAGGAATTGGTCAGCACCTGCATGCGGTGATGGCGCAGGAATTGCGCCATGAACCAGGTCGTGGACCCCGCGTTCAGGATGATCGATTCGCCATCTTCGCACAGGCTTGCGGCCTTGCGGGCCACCAGCCGTTTCATATCGGCATTGATCGTCTGACTGGCGCCAAACGAGGTTGCCGTCAGATCGTTCTGCCCGGACACCTCTGCCAGTTCTGCCCCGCCATGGATGCGGCACAACTGGCCGCTATCCTCCAGCCGGGCCAGATCGCGGCGCAAGGTTGCCACCGAGGCCCCGGTCAGGCTGACCAGTTCGTTGACGCGAACGATCCCTCGTTCACGCAGCCGGGTCAGGATCAATTGCCATCTTTCACGTTCATGCATTCCAAAAGGCTACCCACAATCGCTCATATCCGTCAACAAACAATCGTAATGCTGCATTGCAGTAGTTTTTCCGCGCTGCGGCGTGCGCTATTTTGATTGACCGTGAGCGTTTCTGTGCCTAGCGTTCGCGGTATGACACAAGATATCCTCCTCAAGTCCCTCTGGGACGACACCATTGCCGCAAGCCTCGATGAACCGGGGCTGCTGCTGTATCGGTCCAATTTGTTGGGCAGTGATCTTCGGATCACCAACTTTGGCGGCGGGAATACCTCTGCCAAGGTCGCGGCCAAAGACCCGTTGACCGGCGCCGATGTGACGGTGCTGTGGGTCAAGGGATCGGGTGGCGATATCGGGTCGATGAAGCTGGACGGCTTTGCGACCCTATATATGGACAAGCTTTTGACCCTGCGCGGGCATTATCGCAGTCTGGATCAAGAGGATGCGATGGTGGATGCCCTGGGGCATTGCATCTTCAATCTGAACCCGCGGGCGCCGTCGATCGACACCTGGCTGCATGGGTTCGTGCCCAAGCCCCACGTCGATCATGTGCATTCCGATGCGGTGATTGCGATTGCGGCGGCGAAGGATCAGGTGCGGCTGACGCAAGAGATTTTCGGAGGCGAAATCGGCTATCTGCCGTGGCAGCGCCCGGGGATTGATCTGGGCATCAAGCTGGGTCAACTGGCCGAATCGAACCCCGGTCTGGTGGGGGTTGTGCTGGGCTCGCACGGGCTGTTCACCTGGGGTGACACCGCGAAGGCGTCTTATGAGCAGACGCTGCGAATCATCAACAAGGCGGCGGTCTGGCTGGACGCCAATGTGAAACGGCCGGTGTTTGGCGGGGCTGCGGTGGCATCGCTTGCCGCCGAAGACCGCGCGGCGGTGGCGCGGCGGCTGATGCCGCTGATCCGGGGGCGGATTTCGAAATCCGAAATGAAGGCCGGGCATTTCACCGATGCGCCCGAAGTGCTGGAGTTTGTGAATTCGAACGCGATGGCGGATCTGGCGCCGCTGGGCACCTCTTGCCCCGACCATTTCCTGCGCACCAAGATCAAACCGCTGATCGTGCCTGCGGATGTGGATGGCCCGGGGCTGGATGTGCTGATCGAAGGTTATCGCGCCGATTACGCCGCCTATTACGACCGCTGCAAGCACCCGAACAGCCCGGCGATGCGCGACCCGAACGCGGTGATCTATCTTGTGCCGGGGGTTGGGATGATCTCTTTCGCCAAGGACAAATCCACCGCGCGGATTTCGGCAGAGTTTTATGTGAACGCGATCAATGTGATGCGCGGGGCCTCTGGCGTTTCGGAATATCAGGGGCTGGACGAACAAGAGGCCTTCAACATCGAATACTGGCTGTTGGAAGAGGCCAAGCTGCAGCGGATGCCGAAACCGAAGGCGATGCAAGGCCGGGTGGCCTTTATCACCGGCGGCGCGGGTGGCATTGGTTCGGCATCGGCAGAGCGGCTGTTGCGTGAAGGCTGCAATGTGGTGCTGGCCGATATTGACGCGGCGGCGCTGGACGAGGTTGTGGCCGGATTTTCCAAACGCTATGGCCGCGACATGGTGCGCGGCGTGCTGATGGATGTGACCCGCGAAGAGCAGGTCATCGCCGCCGTGGAAAGCACTGTGGCGGCCTTTGGCGGGCTGGATGTGGTGGTCAACAACGCAGGCATCACCAGTGCCGCCGCGGTGGAAGATACCACGCTGGCGATGTGGAACCGCACGATGGACATTCTGTCCACCGGCTATTTCCTTGTTGGCCGCGAAGGCTACCGCGTGCTGAAGGCGCAGGGGCTGGGCGGGTCGATGGTGTTCATTTCGTCCAAGAACGGGGTTGCGGCCTCGCCCGGGGCCAGCGCCTATTGCACGGCGAAGGCGGCGGAAATTCATCTGGCGCGCTGCATGGCGCTGGAAGGCGCGCCGATGGGTATTCGGGTGAACGTGGTGAACCCGGATGCGGTGCTGCGCGGATCGAAGATCTGGAAAGGCGAATGGAGCCAGCAACGCGCGGCTTCGAACAAGATCGCGGTGGACGAGTTGGAAGAACATTACCGCAAGCGCAGCCTGTTGCTGCGGTCGGTGTTTCCGGAAGACATCGCAGAGGGCGTGTATTTCTTTGCCAGCGATCTGTCGAACAAATCCACCGGCAATTTCCTGAACGTCGATGCGGGCAATGCCGTATCGTTCACGAGGTAAGCAATGGCTCCGATTTCCGACGATCTGATTGGCAGCCTGAACCATGCGGGCGCTGCGGCGCAGGCCGAGGATTATGCAGCCCTTGGGCGGCAATTGGCGCGGCGGGGGCTGTCGATTGATAGCCTGACCGAACGCGCGATGGCCTGGACGGTTGCGGTGCCGACCTGGGGTGTGGGCACCGGCGGCACCCGCTTTGCCCGCTTTCCCGGGCCGGGCGAGCCGCGCAACATCCATGACAAGCTGGAAGACTGCGGCGTTATCCAGCAACTGACGCGCGGCACCCGCACCGTTTCCCCGCATTTCCCCTGGGATAAGGTCAGCGATTACAACGCCTTGCGGCAAGAGGCGGCGCAGTACGGTCTTGGCTTTGATGCGGTGAATTCGAACACGTTTCAGGATCAGCTTGGCCAAAGCCTGAGCTACAAGTTCGGTTCCCTGGCGCATGCGCAGGCCCCCACCCGGGCGCAGGCGGTGGAGCATAATCTGGAATGCATCGAGATTGGCCGGCAGTTGGGGTCAACCGCGCTGACCGTGTGGATCGGCGATGGCACCAACTTTGCCGGCCAGCAGAACCTGACCCGCATGTTCGAGAATTATCTGGAGGCGGCGGCACAGATTTACGCGGGCCTGCCTGCGGATTGGCTGATGTTCATCGAACACAAGATGTATGAACCGGCGTTCTATTCCACCGTGATCTCGGATTGGGGATCGAACCTGATTGCGGCGCAAACCCTTGGGCCGAAAGCGAAATGTCTGGTCGATCTGGGCCATCATGCGCCCAACACCAATATCGAGCAGATCGTGGCGCGGCTGGTGCAGGTGGGCAAGCTGGCCGGGTTCCATTTCAACGATTCGAAATATGGCGATGACGATCTGGATGCAGGCTCGGTGGACCCGTTCCGGCTGTTTCTGGTGTTCAACGAGTTAGTGGATGCCGAAACGCGCGGGGCGAAGGATTTCCGCCCGGCCTATATGATTGACCAAAGCCACAACGTCACCGACCCGATCGAAAGCCTGATGGCCTCGGCGATGGAAATTGCGCGCGCCTATCTGCAGGCGTCGCTGGTGGATCGCGCGGCACTGGCCGAGGCGCAAGAGGCCAATGACGTGCTGGCGGCGCACCGGATGCTGAAGGCGGCCTATATCACCGATGTCTCGCCCATTCTGGCCGAGGCGCGGATGCGGGCAGGCGGGGCGCTGGACCCGATTGCCGCCTATCGCGCGGCGGGATACCGGGCGCAGAAAACCGCAGAGCGGCCTGCGGTGGCGGGGTCATCTTCCGGCATTGTGTGATGGGGGGTCGGGGGGGGGGCCCCCCCAACAACACCCCAGGGGGGTGGGGGGACGCGCCCCCCCACCCCCCCCCGAGGGAGGGGGGGGGGCCCCCCCCCGCCCCCCACCCCGGGGGAGGCCGGTTTTGATGCTTGAACGACGCTCGATCATCGACGAAAGCCGCGATTTCTGGGCAGAGGTCGTGGCCCCGCTGTTGCAGGCGCGCTTTCCGGAGGAAACCGCGCAGATGGCGGCGGGATTTTTCGGCTATGGGTCGGAAGTGCTGCGGCTGGATGATGAATATTCCACCGATCACCATTTCGGGTTGCGGGTGAATGCGCTGCTGCCCGCGGACGTGCTGAATAGCAAGGGCGGCGCGATAGAGGATATGCTTGCGGCGGAACTGCCGCAGCACTGGCGCGGACGCGAGTTGCGCGAGGGTTATACCCGCACCAAGGGCGTGGCGCTGGCCAGTCTGGAACATCATCTGACCAGCACCATCGGCATGACCCACCCGCCGCAAAGCAACGCCGACTGGTTGGCGATCCCGGAAGAGGACATCACCCATATCGTCGCGGGCGAGGTCTGGCATGACCCGTCGGGGCAGTTTTCGGCAGTGCGCGCGGCACTTTCGGCCTATTACCCCGAACCGGTGCGGCTGCGCCGGTTGGCGCATTGGTGCCGCTATTTCAGCGGCATGGGGGTTTATGCGCTGAAACGCGCGTTGTTGCGCGATAACACGCTTTACGCCTCGACCACCTTTGCGCGGTCGTTGCGCTGGGGTGTTCAGATCGCCTTCATGCTGGACCGCCGCTATTACCCCTATGACAAATGGCTGACCGAGATGTTCTACCGCCTGCCCCGGATGGGCGCGCGGCTGGCGCATATCGTGGAAAAGGCACCGCTTCTGACGACGGGCTGGGACGAGAAGCTGGCGCTGTTGCACGAGATGTCGGATATTCTGGATCAGGCGATGGTTGAGGATGGGCTGATCGCACCGCATCCGAAATACCGGGTTTCGGAAACCTCGGGCTATCGGCTGCTGGAAAGCGCCTATGCCGAACTGATCCAGAAATGCCCGGGCGAGATCAAGGCCACCGTCCCGCAATGGGAACAGGTGCATTGGGAATCCTTCCATTCCGGCTTTGTGGACGGGGTGGATCTGGCCGATTGGCGGCGCATGCTGGTATTGGAGGAAGAGCGATGAATTCTTTGGAACGTGTGATGGCCACGATCAACCGCCAACCGGTGGACCGCACGCCGATTGACTGCTGGCTGTATCAAAAGCAGTTTCTGGAAAAGCTGGAGGCAGAATACGGCCCGCGCGAAAAGTTCATGGAAGAATTCGGCGTGGATGTGTTTGTCGGGCTGATGCCCTTCCCCAACCAATATGGCCGCCGGTTTGACATCAAGGAACTGGACGGGCTGCAGTTGGAGGATCCCAAGGATCCGAAATGGTTGAACTATTCCAACTGGAACTATGATTTCGGCGGCACCAACATTGCCACGGCGGTGGCGCAGCAAAAGGGCAAACGCGCGGTTCTGGCGCATTGCTGGGGCATGGTCGAAGGCACCTCGTCTTTCCTTGGGATTGAAAACTGCTGGATGTATCTGGGCGGCGAGCCTGACCGGATGGCGGCGTGGTTTGACAAATATGCCGACTGGATGTGCGTTCAGGTCGATAGTCTGGTCGAGGCGGGGGTGGATATGATGACCCTGTCGGATGACTGGGGATCAAACGGCACCATGCTGTTCAACCCAAAGGCCTGGCGCAAACTGATCAAGCCCTATGCGATGCGGGTGGTGCAGCACGCGCGCAGCCGGGGCCTGCCGGTGAACCTGCATTCGGACGGCTATATCCTGCAGATCGTCGATGACATCATCGAGATGGGCTACACTTCCTGGCATCCGGTGCAGGAAAGCGCGGGGATGGACCCGCGCGAGGTCAAAGCGAAATGGGGGGACAAGATCACCATCTACGGATCATTGGACGTGATCGACGGGCTGTTGAAATATGACGGCGACGCGTTGGAGGAATACATCACCGAACGCTTCAAGATCTATGCGCCAGGTGGTGGGTTCATCTTTAACGGCGGGCATTTCATTCAGCCGGATATTCCGCCGATGCGGTTGGTGCGCGCCTATCGCACGGTGCAGAAACTGGCGCCGCAATATGCGACGCTAAACTGATGCAAGCAGCGGCGGGCGCCTTCTGGATCGGTTCGGATCATGCCTTTGATCTGGCAGAGACCTATCTGAACTTCCGCCGTGACCTTGATGTGCCGACAGCGCCGCGAGAGGCGCTGTTTACCCTGAGCGCCGACAGCCGCTATCGGCTGTGGGTGAACGGGGCATTCGTGGCGCGCGGTCCGGCACGATGCTGGCCCTGGGCGCAGGCGATGGATGTGATTGATATAGCGACCTATTTGCGCGTGGGCGTGAACCAGATCGCGCTGCAGGTCTATTCCCCCGGCTATTCGCATTTCGCCTATGTGCATCGCGGGGCTGCGGGGTGGCTGGGTTGGCTGGCGCTGGATGGTGCGATTGCGCTGGTCAGCGATCAAAGCTGGCGGGTGCGCCGGGATGCCAGTTGGGACGCGCTGGTGCCGCGCATCTCGATCTATGGCGCAGGCATCGAATGCCGCGACATGACGCGGGATACCGATTGGCAGACCACCGCACCGGAAGGCTGGGCCACACCGCGCATCGAAGCGCCGCCGGAAAGCCCGATCTGGTCGGGGCTGCATCTGCGCGACGCCCCGCTGTTGGTTGAGGATGCAACCCCGCTGACCATGCCCTGGCAAACCCGGTTTGGCCGGGTGCCCCCCCCTGCCCTGACCGACCCGCATCAGGATCTGCGCCGGGCCTTCGCCGCCTGCCCGGTGGCCGCCATCCCATCGCAGATGCAACCCGGCGATACCGCGATCTGGATCTTTGATCTGGGGCAGTCCTTGGTCTGTCTGGGCGGCGCGACGGTTGAGGCCAGTGAAGGCGCACGCCTGACCATTTCTTACGCCGAAAAGCTGCGGAACGGCGCGGTTTTGCTGTCAGACCCCGACACCTATTGCCGGATGCGGCCCAGCGACATCTTTCATCTGCGCGCGGGGCCGCAGACGGTCGAGCCGTTTTCGGCCCGCGGCGGGCGCTATCTGATCTTCCGGCTGGACACGGTGGCGGCCTGCACGCCCAAGGTGCAGTTTTACGTCCGCAGTTTCCGTGCGCCCTTGGTTGAAACCGCGCTGCCCCCGCAGGGCGATACGGTGCTGGATGCGGTGGCCGCGATGTGCG
>CAMFLG010000117.1 GCA_945957495.1 uncultured Pseudorhodobacter sp.
GCATAAAGCAGGTCAGCGACAAAGCCATATTTGCCGTTTTGCGCCGCGAACGTACCCATGAAGGCCATGTCCAGCGCCGAAAGCACGTCCGATTGGCTTTGGTTGATCTCGATCGGGCCAAAGCGGGTGTCCGCCGTGGTCGTCATGCCGGGCACCCAGGCGTAAAGCGTCGCCTTGTATTTCCAATCCTGCGCCGACGCCGCACCGGCGCTAAGCATCAGCGCGATGGTTGCGATTGATTTTAACATGATGCACCTGCTGTTTTTCGGGTTGCCGCACGAACGCATCGTGCGGGCCCCGATTTTGCCCAATATTTCCGGCCTGTCATAGTGAAATATTGGATTAAGGTTTGCTCTTGCGCGCCAAGCCACAGCACACTGCAGCAAAAGCCTGATTTCAGGTCGCTTTGGCGCGGGGCAATGCTAAAGCCTGTCTGGTTAACACGGAATCGAAAATCGCTGCCTCTCGCTGCGCTCGACCGCTAATTTCGATCCGCATGTTTCTATGAAAACCAGACAGGCTCTAAGGGCGCCCGGACTTGCGCAGCGAGCTGGGGGCCTGACCGGTCCAGCGGCGCACCGCCCGCGTCAGTGCCGATTGCCGCGCAAAGCCGACGGTGGCCGAAACCACGCTGAGAGAGCCGTCGCTGGCCGCGATGCGCTGCAGCGCCATGTCGCGGCGCGCAGCCTCCAGCAGGTCGGAAAAGCTGGTGCTTTCGTCGGCCAGCCGCCGTTGCAGGGTGCGCAGGCTCATTCCTGCGGCCTTCGCCAGCCGCTCTACCGTGGGCAGGCCGGTTTCCAGCATCGCCGCAATCACCGGTCGCGCCGAATCCGCCAGCGTATCGTGAACCTCCATCAGCGGCAGTATCCCCGTCAGCCGGTCGGACCGGTCGCGCGCAACCTGACGATAGCGCCGGTCTGCCACCGAGTTTGCCAGATGGATCGTCAGAACCTTGCCGCGTGCCGCATGAACCGGGCGGCCAAACCACGGGGTCAGATGGGCCAGCCCATGCTGCGGATGTGCCACCAACTCGACCCGGTCCAGCAAGGCCAGGCGCCGCTCGGCCAGGCCAGCCAACCTTGCCGCCAGGGCCGCGACATATTGCTGCGTGATATGCAGGGTTTCGGCATCCAGCGTGATCGACCAGCCCTCGACAAAGCGCAGCCGCTCGCCTTCGTCAAAGATCTGAAAATGTTCGCTCAGGCAATGGTAGGGCATGACGGTAACGGCACGCGTCAGCGACTCGCGCGGGGTGCTGGCGCCCAGCAGTACCTTGCCCAGCCCCGCAAGATCCAACAGCGAGTTTTCGGTGATCACCCGGCAGCCGATATCGGGGCCCTCGAGCTGCCCCATGTCGCGGAAAAGTGCTGCGACGTTGAACAGGGGCAATACCGTCAGCGGGTTTTCCAGCGGGTAATAGGCCAGATCCACAGCCTCAAGCCGCTGTTGCACCGGGCGGCCCTGCGCGCGCAGCCAGTTGATCATCGGCATCATCGCGCTGGCGCGGATGAATGGGATCGTTTTAGGCATAGCAACATTTCCCGTGGCAACCTGAATCTGCGGCAGGGATAGCGACCCCACATTGGCGCGTAAAGGGAATTTACAGCCGGATTGCTTGGATAAAGTCACGATCAGGTGGGCTATCTGGCACGCCTGATCGCGTTGCTGTGATCTGCCTTTGCCAAGGCTATTTGGAACGGACAAGACTGTTTGAGTATGCGGCTGCTGCGCAGCCAGACATGGCGGCAATTTCGCCGCCGATCCGCAAGGGCCGCTGGGTCGGTCAACAGGGCGGGAAAAGAGGATGGCGCTGTTGCCGCGACTGGCTCAACGCATCGGCGAACTGAGGTTACGACAAGATAGAGGAGACCAGAATGTCCCTGAAACGAACGTTGGCCCAACGGCTCCGGGACGGCTTTGCCGTTGCGGTTGCCGGGGCCACCCTGCTGGGCGGGGCTGCGGCCCTTGCACAGCAGGCCGCGCCACCCGCCGCGCCGCCGCTGGGTTCGCCCGCCGCAACGCGCAGCATTGACGGGCTGCAACTGCCCGCGCCGGGCCTCCCCTTCGGCGGCGTGATCGACAAGAACGCCCTGCAATCAACGCCGTTCTGGCCGCCGCGCATCGCGCCGCCGGAAGGCGCGCCGAACGTGCTGTTGATCATCACCGATGACGTGGGCTTTGGGGCGCCCTCAACCTTCGGTGGCGTCATCCCGACGCCCGCGCTGGACGAGATCGCGGCAGACGGTCTGCGCTATACCAATATGCACTCGACCTCGCTGTGTTCGCCCACGCGGGCGGCGCTGATCACCGGGCGCAACCACCATTCGGCAGGTTTCGGCGTGATCGCGGAACAGGCCACCGGCTATCCGGGCTATGATTCCATCATCACCAAGGACAAGGCCACCATCGGCACGATCCTGAAGGAAAACGGCTATAACACCTCTTGGTATGGCAAGAACCACAACACGCCGGGCTTCAAGATCAGCATGGCGGGCCCGTTTGACCAATGGCCAACCGGCATGGGGTTCGACTATTTCTACGGTTTCATGGGCGGCGATACCAACCAGTGGCAGCCCGGCAACCTGTTTGAAAACACCACCCAGATTTACCCGTTTCAGGGCAACCCCGGCTATAACCTGATCACCGACATGGCCGACAAGGCCATCGACTACATGACGCAGTTGAACACCCTTTCGCCCAGCACGCCGTTCTTTGTCTATTACGCCCCGGGCGGCACCCATGCCCCGCACCATCCCACCAAGGAATGGGTGGACAAGATCAGCGCCATGCACCTGTTTGACGGTGGCTGGAACAAGCTGCGCGACACCATCTTTGCCAACCAGAAAAAACTGGGCGTGATCCCGGAAACGGCGGAGCTTACGCCCTGGCCGTCCGATTTGTTGAAGGATTGGGACAAGCTGACGCCGGACGAACAGAAGATGTTCATCCGTCAGGCCGATGTCTATGGCGCCTATCTGGCCTATACCGACCATGAAATCGGCCGCGTGATTCAGACGGTCAAGGACATGGGCAAGTATGACAACACCCTGATCATCTATATCTCGGGCGACAACGGCTCTTCCGCCGAAGGCACGCTGGTGGGCACCCCGAACGAGGTTGCGATGTTCAACGGCGTTGTTGTGCCGGTGGAAGACCAGCTGAAGTATTTCTACGATGTCTGGGGCACCGACGCGACCTACAACCACATGGCGGTGCCGTGGTCCTGGGCGTTTGACACCCCGTTCAAATGGACGAAGCAGATCGCCGGTTACTTCGGTGGCACCCGTCAGGGCATGGCGATTTCCTGGCCGGGCCACATCACCGACAAGGGCGGCATCCGCAACCAGTTTGCGCATGTGATCGACATCGCGCCGACGATTCTGGAGGCGACCGGTATCCACGAACCTTCTGTCGTGGACGGTATTCCGCAAAGCCCGATGGAAGGCACCAGCCTTGCCTACACCTTCGACGCGGCAAGAAAGGACGAACCCTCGCACCACCGCACCCAGTATTTCGAGATGATGGGCGAATTTGCCCTGTATCACGAAGGCTGGATCGCCACGACCAAAGTGACCCGCCCCGCATGGGAGACCAGCGGCGTCACCAACCCCGATCCGGCAGGCTCTGCCGAATGGGAGTTGTATGACCTGACGAAAGACTGGACGCAGAACAACGACGTTGCGGCCAAGAACCCCGAAAAGCTGAAAGAGCTGGAGGATATGTTCTGGGTCGAGGCCAAGAAGTACAACGTTCTGCCGCTGGACAGTTCGGTTGCCACCCGGCTTGTGGCACCGCGCCCCAGCCTGATGGTGGGCCGCACCGAGTTCAATTTCCCCGGCCAGATGACCGGGATTTCGAACGGGGTTGCGCCTTCGATCCTGAACGCCTCTTACACCTTTACCGCCGATGTGACGGTGGGCAAGGATGGCGGCGACGGCATGATCATCACGCAGGGCGGCCGGTTCGGCGGCTATGGTTTCTACATCACCAAGGGCAAGGCTACGTTCGACTGGAACCTTGTCGGGCTGAAGAACCAGAAATGGCAAGACGCTGACGTGTTGAGCGAAGGCAAGCACACGCTGGTGTTTGACTTCAAATACGACGGGCTTGGCGCAGGCACGCTGGCCTTCAACAACATGAGCGGCATCGGCCAATCCGGCACCGGCACCCTGTCGGTAGATGGCAAGGTCGTGGCGACCGAAAAGATGGAACATGTGATCCCGTTGATCCTGGCATGGGATGAAAACATGGACATCGGGTCGGACACCGCTACGTCCGTGGACCCGGCTGTGTATCAGCCGCCCTTCGCCTTCACCGGCAGCATCGACAAGCTGAACCTGAAGGTGGATCGCCCGGAACTGTCCGACGCCGACAAGGCCAAGCTGGAAGCGGCGATGAAGAAGGCAGGCGACTGAAGATCGCCTGACCGGAAAATCAGAATGGCCAGCTCGGTGGGGCTGGCCATTTTGCATCAGACCCAGGGTCAAAGAAAAACCCCCGGCGCAGTGGCCGGGGGTTTTGTATTCGCGGGGCCCGATCAGCCTTTGGGGAACAGATAGGTCACAACCGCCCGCGCGCCCCAGCCCTGCGGTCCGCCATCCGGCGAATCCGCCCAATAGCGCACCCCGCCGGTGATCTGCACCGGATGCTTGTCGATCTTGATGATCTGCCCAACGGTGAAGTTGATCGGCACCGACCATTCCTCGTTCACCCAATCGTAGGTGGATTCGGTGTTGAGGGTAAAGCTGGTCGCCTTCTTGGTGGTGAAGGAAATGAAGGGCTGCAGGAAGGCGTTGCTGCTTTCGCCGTATTCGTCATTGCGGCTGACCGACCAAATCTGGTTGACCAGCGCGCCGATGGTCCATCCCTTCGACTGCTTCAGCGCGACGCCGGTGATGCCAAGCCCCCACTGGTTCGGGGAAATGCCATTGGTCGAGGTTGGAATCTGAATGACCGGCCCCACGCCCCAGATCAGCCCGCCCTTGGTGGGTGCCTTGGGTGACAGGAACAGGCTTTGCGTGATGTTGCCGAACCCTGTCGTGTTAGAACCTTCGCCCTGAAAGCCCTGCAGGTTGACCACCGGCAGGATGGTACGCGAAATCAGGTTCCAGTTGTCGCTGATCGAAAACGGGATCACCGGCTGAATGTTGATGTAGCTTTGAACGCCTTTGCCATCCAGATAACCGTCGTTGTAGTTGTACTGGAACGGCACCGAAATCAGCGCGGCAACCGGGTTTGACAATTGCTTGGCCAGATTGTCATCAGTGCCGCCCGCAGCGGCGGGGGCCATCTGCGCCAGGGCAGAACCCGCCAGCACAGAAAGCGTGGCGGACAAAAGCAGAGTCTTGAACATCGGACAATCTCCCTCAAACCAGATCGGACACGATCAGCATCCGCGCAATGCTTGGTTGCAAGGCTCTGGCAAGATCGCACCGGGCGCAAGCGCGCGCGGCGTCGCAGGCGCAATCTGTTTGCGTCTAGTGCCCGCCCGACAACACCAAAGAGAAGATCGGCAACTGGATCGCCTGCGCGCGCAGCAAGATCGCATGCACCAGCGCCACCGTGTCAATCACATGCAGGCTGATCCGGGTCAGGGTGCCCATGTCTTTATCCGATTCCAACTCGTCATGGAAATCGGAATAGACGTTGGCCGAACAGGTGCTGCCGGGGGGAATGCCTTCGGTGCCGCCCTCATAGCGGGGTTGCATGTAGACGGTCAGCGACCCCGGCTGGCGCACCGCCGCAGGGTCCATCAGCACATCGGTCTGCCGCAATTGGCCCGACGAAATCACCCGCTGCACATCCACCACCACCATCGGGATCACGGTGAAGGGACGCGAGGCGCAGGTGATCTCGCCCGTCATCCCCACCTTGATCACCTGCGAGGAAATCTGCCCAAAGCCTGCTTCGAACGTCGTCACCGTGCCGCTGTGCGGCACGATCAGGCCCGCCGGGCGCAGCATCGGGTTGACGTAATCGCCGTTTTTCAGGGTGAACTGTTCCAGCACGCCGTCAATGCCGGCATAGATCGTCATCTTGTCCAGCACCGCCTGCGCCTCGGCCACCTGTGCCAGTGCGCTGTCGCGTTGTGCGGGCAACAGGCTGTTCACTTTGGTTTCCAGCGCGGCCTTGTCGGCCTTGGCCGCATCCAGCGCCCCCTGCCGGGAATCGACGATGTTCTGCAACTTGTCGATTTCGCGCGAATTCACCACATCGGCATTGCGCGCGCGCAACTCTTCCTTGGTGGCCAACTCGTCCACCGCCTGTTTGTAAGACCCTTCCGCCGCCGCGATATTGCCATCGGCGGTGGCCAGATCGGCCTGTGCCACCAGAATCTGCGCGTCGATCTCTTTCACCCGCTGCTGCGCCGATTTCAGCGACGCCTCTTGCAGCGAACTGTCCAGACGGAACAGCGGCTGTCCCGCCGTCACCTCTTGGTTGAGGCTGACAAAAATCTCATCCACCCGCCCGCCGGTTTCCGGCAGCACCGGAACCGTGCGGTAGAACGAGGTCACGTTGGTGGTCGAGGGGTGGTAGTAAAACACCACCGTGATCAGCGAAACCGTCAACAGCACGCAACCCGTGATGCCCCAGCGCAGTTCATACCACACTGAATACAGCGTGATCTCATTGCCCCAGCGTTTGCCTTGGCCATAGCGGCGATAAAGGTAGTCGGGAAGAATCGTGACCAGCGAACAAAACAGAACCTCCAACATGGCTTATTTCCCCTCTGCGGTGGCAGGCAGATCGGGCAGCGCCATGTCGGGGGCGGGCGGTTCAGCGGCCTCGGCAACCGGGGCAGGGGGGGCGCCACGCGGGGCCTGATGCCCGGCAAGGCGCAACAAGGCCCGCGCCATCACGTTCAGCGGCGCCTCGAAATTCGGAATCCGCACCATCGCCAGGATCAGCGCGATCACCCAGAACATGCTATTGTGCGTGAACAGCGCCAACAGCGCCAGAACGCCGACGATCTCGATCTGCGTCTTGCTGGCGCGGCCATGCGACAAATGCTCGGGCAGGGCGTGCAGTTTGAAATAGATCACCCCCGCCAGCATCACCAGACCCACCAGGAAAATGCCCACCATCCACAGCATCCGGTCGGTTTCGCCGGGTGAGGTGATGAAATACGGCACATGCTGAGCGGCCAGCGGGTTCAGGTCTCCGGTCATCGCGTCTCCTTCGCCCTGAAAACGCAGGGCCCTGTAGTGTCAAAGCCGTATCGGGCCAAATATGAATCCTGCACTAGCCGTAACCCATCCCGCAAGGCGGTCAAGCCGCATCTCGCTGCCCGCCGGGAAATCCCCACCGCCCCGCGCCCCTCTTGCATCCGCGCGCCCCAACCGCTAGCACCGTCCGGCATTCATCGGAGGCTGCCATGCAGGGGCTGGACACGCTTAAAGCCAAATATCTGACCGCCGTTGCCAACGCAGGCGACGAGGCGGCCTTGGAAGAGGTGCGTCTGGCCGCCCTTGGCAAAAAGGGCGAGATCAGCCTGAAAATGCGCGATCTGGGCAGCATGGAACCGGCGCAGCGGCAGGCCGCAGGCGCGCTGTTGAACGTGCTGAAGGACGAGATTGACGCGGCCCTGCGCGCCAAGAAGGCCGCGCTGGGCGATGCCGCCCTTGATGCCCGCCTGCGCGCCGAATGGCTGGATGTCACCCTGCCGGGGCGCCCGCGCCGCATGGGCACCATCCATCCGGTGTCTCAGGTGATGGAAGAATTGACCGCGATCTTCGCCGACATGGGCTTTGCCGTCGCCGAAGGCCCGCAGGTGGAATCCGACTGGTACAACTTCGATGCGCTGAACATCCCGCCCGAACACCCGGCGCGGCAGGAACATGACACCTTCTTCATGAACCGCGCCCCGGGCGACAACCGCCCGCCGCATGTGCTGCGCACCCACACCAGCCCGGTGCAGATCCGCGCCATGGCCGAACAGGGCGCGCCGATCCGCGTCATCGCCCCCGGCCGCGTGTATCGGATGGACATGGATCAGACCCACGCGCCGATGTTCCATCAGGTCGAAGGCCTTGCCATCGACCGCGATATTTCCATGGCCAACCTGAAATGGACGCTGGAGGAATTCTGCCGCGCCTTCTTCGAGGTGCCTTCGGTCGAAATCCGCTTCCGCGCCAGCCATTTCCCCTTCACCGAACCCTCGGCAGAGGTTGATATCCGCTGTTCGTGGGAGGGGGGGCAGTTGAAGATCGGTCAGGGCGACAAGTGGATGGAAATCCTCGGTTCCGGCATGGTTCACCCCAAGGTGCTGGCGGCGGCAGGCGTTGACCCGACGCAATGGCAAGGCTTTGCCTTTGGCATGGGCATAGACCGCATCGCCATGCTGAAATACGGCATCCCC
>CAMFLG010000118.1 GCA_945957495.1 uncultured Pseudorhodobacter sp.
GTCATGGACCGTGAGTTCGAGTTCGCCCCGCTTGCCCTTGGCCTGCGCCACGGCAATCTCCGCATCGCGCCGTTCCATCGCCACCAGAACCTGCCCCGCCGTCACCGCATCGCCCCGCCGCACCGTCAGGCTTTCCACCTGCGCCGTGGTGACGGGCGCGATCAGCACATAGTCGCCCTCCACATAGCCCGTCGCAAAGGGCGGCGCCGGGGTGCAGGCGGAAAACAAGGCCGAAATCAAGGGGATGGAACATAGAAACATCGTCAGACCTTTCCCGTCGTGCCCAGCATGGCGTCAAGATGTACCAGCAAGACTGCCGCGATTTGCGCAGCCTCGCCTTGACCCAGCGCATCCCAGCCCATGCGCCGCGCCACGATTCTGTTGCCGATGCGGAAATACAAAATCTGCCCGATAAAGCTGAACACCGACAATCGCACCGCATCGCTTTCCGGCGCGCAGCCACTGGCCAACCCCCACAGCGCACAGACGTTGCGATGCGTGCCCTCCATGAACCCGGCATAGACCTGATCCACAATCGGGCTGTTTTCGGACACTTCGCGCAGCATGAACGACACCATCTCTGCCGCCTCTGCCTGACCCAGGATGAACCCGATCACCCGCGCAAATCCCGCGTGCAGCAGCGCCCGCGCCTGATCCGGGCGCAGGTCTGCCGGAACCGGCGCCTGTTGCAGCACCGCCGTCAGACGCTGCGCGAACTGCGCGCCGCAGGCCTGCCGCAACCCATCCTTGCCGCCAAAGTGATAGGCAATCGAGGCAACATTGGTCTTGGCCCGCGCCGCGATTTCCCGCGTCGAAGTGGCGGCGAATCCTTTGCTGCCAAACAGGGCAACGCCCGCCGCGATCAACGCGGCGCGGGTGCCTTCGGGGGGTGTATCTGCGCTTGTCTGGGCCATGCGTTGCAATTTCAATCAAACGATTGATTAATTCAACAGAAAACATCCCCCTCAAAGGTAGCCCTCCCGGCCCTGCGTTGCATTGTCGCAATCGTTCATGCTTTGTTTTAGAATTTCTGCGTCGCCGCATTGACGTTTCTGAATTTCCAGCCAACTCTGTTCAGTTGACTAAGTCTTTGCGCGCCCCGCCCGGGCTTATCTTGACGTTTCGCCGGGGCGTGGCCCCGACAAAGAGGTTCCTTGGATGTCTTTCTTCACCGCACATCGCATCACCGCCGTGGTCGTTCTGGTCGCCGCGGGCGCATGGGTTGCCACTGGCAAATTCTCTTCCGTGGGCAGCGAAGAGGTTCACGCCGCCGCAGCCCCAGACTCCGCCGCAGCCGCCCCGGCCGAACCCGCCCCGCTTTTGCGCACAGTTGCCGCCGTGAAGCCGGAGTTTACCGATTTCGCCCGCGAAATCCGCCTTGCCGGCTCGACCGAGGCTGACAAGATGGTGGTGCTTGCCGCGCGTTCAAACGGCATCGTCAATCAGCTGGGCGCGGTAAAGGGCGAAGGCATCGAGGCAGGCGCCATCGTGATGATGCTGGACGGGGCAGAAGTTGTCACGGCGGTAGAGACGGCCAAAGTCTCGCTGGCGCAAACGGCAGAGCAGTTGCGCGTGGGCGAGGCGCTGTACAAAAAGGGTAGCCTGCCGGAACTGGAGCTTTCAAACCGCCGCTCGGCCAATGCGGCGGCGGAATCGGCGCTGTCGCAGGCCAAGGCGGCGCTGGACCGTCTTGAACTCCGCGCGCCCTTCACCGGCACCGTGGATTCGGTCGATGTGGAACTGGGCGAATGGGTGCTGCAAGGCACGCCGGTCGCCACCATCCTGTCGCTGGACCCCATCGTGATCAAGGCAGAGGTCAGCGAACGCGATGTCGGCTACGTTCAGGTCGGCTCCAAGGCGAAGGTGCGCCTTGTCAACGGCACCGAAATGGAAGGCACCATCCGCCATCTGGCCAAGCAAGCCTCGGAAAAGACCCGCACTTTCAAGGTCGAGGTCGATCTGCCGAACGCCGATCACGCCATCCCCTCGGGCATGACCGCCGAAGTCAGCCTGCTGACCGCACCGCAACCGGCACTGCGGATTCCGCGTTCGATCATCACCCTGTCCGACAAGGGCGTCATCGGTCTGCGCGTGGTGGGTGACGACAACAAGGCCGCCTTTGTGCCCGTCGATGTGATCGACGACGGCGAACAGGGCCTGGTCGTCACCGGCGTGCCGCAGGGCGTGCGCGTCATCGTCGCAGGGCAGGATCTGGTAAAAGACGGCGATGAGGTCGTCGTTTCGGAACTGACCCCGGCGCAGGTGATCGAGGCGCTGAAATGAACATTGTCGAACGTGCCATCCGCAATTGGCGGCTGACGCTGTCCATTCTGGCCTTTCTGATCGTCGCGGGCGCCATGGCCTATGCGACGATCCCGAAAGAGGCCGAACCCGATGTTCAGATCCCGATCATCTATGTCTCGATGAGCCTGGACGGCATTTCGCCCGAAGACAGCGAACGCCTGCTCCTGCGCCCGTTGGAAAGCGCGCTGAAATCCATTCAGGGGGTCAAAAAGATGACCGCCACCGCCTATCAGGGTGGCGGCAACGTGCTGTTGGAATTTCAGGCCGGGGCAGACCTTGCCAAGGCGAAATCCGACGTGAAGGACAAGGTCGATGACGCCCGGCGTGATCTTCCGACCGAAATGGACGAACCCTCGGTGAACGAGGTCAATATCTCGGAATTCCCAGTGCTGGTTGTCACCCTGTCGGGCGATCTGCCCGAACGGGTGTTAACCAAAACCGCCCGCGAACTGCGCGACCGGATTGAAGGAGAGGTGCCCGGCGTTCTGGATGCCGCCCTGAAGGGCGTGCGCGATGATCTGGTAGAGATCGTCATTGATCCGGCCAAACTGTCGTCCTACGGCCTGCGCCCCGATACGATGATTGCGGGCTTCAACGCCAACAACCGCCTGATCGCCGCAGGCGCGCTGGAGGGGGACGAGGGCCGCTACGCCATCAAGGTGCCCTCCCTGCTGGAAACCATCGACGATCTTGCCAACCTGCCGGTGGTGGTCTCCAACAACGCCATCGTGCGGGTGAAAGACCTTGCCGAAATCCGCCCCACCCTGAAAGACCCTGACAGCATCACCCGGCTGGATGGCAAATCCGCCGTCGCGATCGAAGTCTCCAAACGCACCGGCGCCAACCTGATCGACACCGTGGATGCGGTCAAAGCGATTACTGAATCCATGCAAGGCAAGATGCCCCCCGGCATCGAAGTGTCCTTCAGTCAGGATAAATCCATCAGCATCCGGCAACTGCTGTCTGATCTGCAAAACTCGGTTCTGACAGCCGTTGTGCTGGTGTTCATCATCATCCTTTACGCGCTGTCGGTGCGCGCCTCGATCCTGATCGGCCTTGCCATCCCCACCTCGTTCCTGATCGGCATTCTGGGCCTGCAACTGGCCGGGCTGACGGTGAACCTTGTGGTGCTGTTCAGCCTTATTCTGGCCGTTGGCATGTTGGTCGATGACGCCATCATCGTCGTCGAATACGCCGAACGCCGCATGAACGAAGGCATGGACAAACGCGACGCCTTCGCAGAGGCCAGCCACAAGATGGCGGGCCCGGTCATCGCCTCTACCCTGACCCGCATCGCCGCCTTCTCGCCGCTGCTGTTCTGGCCCGGCATTGTCGGCGAGTTCATGAAATACATGCCGATCACCCTGATCGCCACGCTGTCGGCCTCGATGCTCTATGCGCTGATCTTCGTGCCCACGCTGGGTGCGCTGATCGCCAAGCCGTTCAAGCACCCGCCGCAGCACAAGGACGGCGCCTATATGTGGGTCGTGGGCAAGGCCATCCGCCACCCGTTCATCGTGCTGTTTCTGGCCATCGGCACGCTGGTTGCCGTGCCCTACACCTACGGCAAGATCGGCAATGGCGTGGAATTCTTCCCCAACGTCGAACCCGATTACGGCCTTCTCTATGTCAAGGCGCGCGGCAACCTGTCGATCAATGAAAAAGACGCCTTGGTGCGGCAGGCCGAACAACGCATCCTCGGCTGGCCCGGCCTGAAGGCGGTTTACACCCGCGTCGGCAGCGGCGGCGGTGCCGGGAACGAGGCGCCGCCGGATGTGATCGGCACCATTCAATATGAATTCGTCGATTGGCGCGAACGCAAACCCGCCAACGATATTCTCGCCGATCTGCGCGTGGCGATGGTGGGAATTCCCGGCGTGGACATCGAGGTTTCGGTGCCCGCCGCAGGCCCGCCCACCGGCAAGGCCATCCAGATTGAACTGTCTGCCGACGATCCCTCGGGCCTGAACGATGCCGCCCGCGCGATTGCGGAAAAGCTGAAATCCATCCCCAACGTCATCGACGTGGCCAACGGCCTGCCCCTGCCCGGCGTGGATTGGGAATTGCAGGTCGATCGCGGCGAAGCCGCCCGTTATGGCGCCTCTCCCGGTGCCGTGGGGGCCGTGGTGCAGATGGTCACGTCCGGCCTGAAACTGTCCGACTACCGCCCCGCCGGTTCGGATGACGCGGTGGATATCGTGCTGCGCCTGCCCTCCGATCAACGCACCATTTCCGCGCTGGATCAGTTGCGCATCGAAACCGAGGACGGCCCTGTGCCGATTTCAAACTTCGTCACCCGCTCTGCCGCGCCCACCGTCGGCACCCTGACCCGGCTTGACGGATCGCGCACCGTCACCGTGCAGGCAGGCATCGCCCTGACCGAGGGTGTGCAGCCCGACGCCGTGCGCAAAGACGTGGCCGATATGCTGACCGCAGCGTTCCAGACCGACGGCTATGCCGAACAGGGCATCCGCTGGGCCATGGTGGGTGAGGACAAGGAACAGGCAGAGGCCGGGGCCTTCCTGGGCAAGGCCTTTGGTGCCGCGATCTTCCTGATCTTCGTGGTCCTTTTGGCGCAGTTCAACAAGTTCATCTCGGTGGGCCTTGTGCTGTCTGCCGTGATCATGTCCACCATCGGGGTGTTCCTGGGCCTGATGATCATGGGCCAACCCTTTGGCATCGTGATGACCGGCATCGGCGTCATCGCCCTCGCCGGGGTGGTGGTGAACAACAACATCGTGCTGATCTCGACATATGACGAGTTGCGGCATGAGGGCATGAACAAGATCGACGCCATTCTGGAAACCTGCCGCGAACGCGCCCGCCCGGTGGTGCTGACGGCGCTGACCGCCATCTTTGGCGTGCTACCCATCGCCTTCGGCCTGAACCTTGAACTCCTCAGCCACGAAACCACCTTCGGCGCGCCGTCAACCCAATGGTGGATTTCGCTGTCCTCGGCCATCGTCTTTGGTCTGGCCTTCGCCACCATCCTGACGCTGATCGTCACGCCGTCGCTCTTGATGCTGGTCACGCGCGGCGACGGCCCGCGCAAATACCGCCGCTACTGGTTCCAGTTCTGGCGGCGCAAGGCCTACTGACGGCCCACCCCAAGCGCGTCATTGCGCTTGGGGCATTCGCCCACTAGTTTCATATATGAAATGAGTGAGGCGTTTGATGTCCGAAACCGGCAATCCCAAATACACCGCCCCCGCCCTGGAAAAGGGGCTGGATATTCTGGAACTGCTGTCCACATCGGAAACCGGCTTTTCGCAATCCGAACTTGCCCGTGATCTGGGGCGTTCGGTGTCCGAGGTGTTCCGTATGCTGGTGGTGCTGCAGGACCGCGGCTATATCGCGCTGGATGCCGACACCAACCGCTATGTGCTGACCACGCTGCTGTTTGAAATCGCCCACCGCACACCGCTGATCCGCCGCCTGACCACCACCGCCGGGCCGCTGATGCGCGATCTGGCCCATGCCATCAACCAATCGGTTCACCTTGCCGTGCTGACCGATGATTCCGTCCTGATCGCCGGGCAGGTGGACCCGCCCGCGCGCCATGTCATGTCGGTGCGTCTGGGCACAAGGGTCGATGTCTGGCGCGCCTCTTCTGGCCGGGTGATGATGGCCTATCAGCCAGAGTCGTTTCTGGCCGAAATGCTGCAACGCGCGCCGCTGCCCGAAGGCACCGACGAGGCGCAACTGCGCGCCGATCTGGCCGCAATCCGGCTGCGCGGGCATGAGATCGTGGACAGCTTTGTCATCCGCGGCGTCGTCAACATCTCGACCCCGATCATCGACCACACTGGCGAGGCGATTGCCGCCCTGACGGTTCCGCATATCGAACGCTTTGGCGATCCGGTCAGCTTTGCCGATTGCTGCCTGCGCACCATCGACACAGCCGCGCGCCTGACGCACAGTTTGGGCGGCGGCGTGGTTGGCAAAGCCCTGCCAGAGGCGTTCATTCGCAGCTAAGGGCCGCGCCCAAGCCAGAAGGTCAAGGAAGCCTGAATGTTTGTTTACACCCACATTGCCATTCAAATCGTCCTGGTGATCCGCACCCTGCTCAGGCCACACCGCGAACCCGCATCGCGCATCGCCTGGATCGTGGTGATCCTTGCGGTGCCGGTGGTGGGCATCGTCGCCTATCTTCTGCTGGGCGAAACCAACGTCGGGCGTCGCCGTGTCGAACGCCGCCGCAAAGTGCAGGCCGCCCTCCCCGATTTCACCGATATCCCCGGCGGTGCGGCGGCGATCAAATCCGCCACCCAGCACGAACGCCACGCGCCCTTGTTCAAGGTGGGCCACTCGATCAGCGGCTTTGCCCCGGTGGGCGGCAACAACGCCACGCTGATGGCCGATTCCGATACCACCATCACCACAATGATCCGCGACATCGACGCTGCGCAACACAGCGTGCATCTGCTGTTCTACATCTGGCTGCCCGACGCCAACGGCCGCCGCGTGGCAGAGGCGGTGATGCGCGCCGCCCAACGCGGCGTCACCGTGCGCGCCATGGTCGATGATCTGGGCTCGCGCAGCATGGTGAAACATCCACTTTGGGCGGAGATGGCGGCGGCGGGCGTGAAACAGGCGCAGGCGCTGAAAATCGGCAACCTGTTCTTTCGCGCATTGGTCGGGCGGATCGACCTGCGCAATCACCGCAAGATCGTGGTGATCGACAACCAGATCACCTATTGCGGCAGCCAGAACTGCGCCGACGCGGCCTTCCTGCCCAAGGCGAAATACGCGCCCTGGGTGGATGCCGTCATGCGCTTTGAAGGCCCGATTGCGCGCCAGAACCAGCTTTTGTTCGCCTCTGACTGGATGGCCGAGGTGGATGAAGATCTTTCCGCCCTGCTGATGCAACCCCTGCCCGATCCGCAGCCCGGCTTTACCGCCCAGGTCATCGCCGAAGGCCCCACCGACCGGCCCTCTTCGGCACCAGAGATGTTCGCCAGCCTGATGTATGCCGCCCGGCGAGAGTTGATCGTGACCACCCCCTATTATGTGCCTGTCGATTCGCTGCAATCCGCCCTGCGCGCGGCGGCGAACCGGGGCGTGAACGTCACGCTGATCCTGCCCGCCCGCAACGATGACTTTGCCGTCGGGGCCGCCGCCCGCAGCTACTATGACGATCTGATCACCGCCGGGGTCAAGATTTACGAATACCGCCCCGGCCTGTTGCACACCAAATCCGTCACGATGGATGCCGAAGTCACCCTGATCGGTTCCGCCAACATGGATTGCCGCAGCTTTGCGCTGAATTTCGAAAACAACATCCTGCTGTGTGATGCCGAAATCACCACCGCGATGCGCGCGCGCCAGATGGACTATCTGCTGAACAGCAATCAGATCACCGCCAAACACGTCGAATCCTGGCCCTGGTATCAACGCCTGTGGAACAACGCCCTGGCCGTGGTGGGGCCAGTGTTGTGAGCAAGCGCGATTTCCATGTGGCCTCGTGGAATATCCACAAAGGCGTCGGCACCGACCGCAAACGCGATCTGGCCCGCACCGCAAAAGTGATTGCCGAGATGAATGCCGATATCGTCGCCCTGCAAGAGGCCGACACCCGCTTTGGCACCCGCACAGGCCTTCTGGACCTGCACCACCTTGAACGGGAAACCGGCCTGATCCCCTTGCCCGTCAAGGGTGTCGGCCCCGCGCATGGCTGGCACGGCAACGTTATTCTGGCGCGCGAGGCTGATCTGGACGATCTGCACCAGATCAACCTGCCGGGGTTTGAACCACGCGGCGCGCTGATCGCCGATATGACACTGTCTGGCCTGCCAATGCGGGTGGTGGCGGCACATCTGGGGCTATTGCCCGGGTCACGCGCGGCGCAGGTGGCGGCTATTCTGGACCGGCTTTCGGGGCTGGATGCCCGCCCCACCCTTCTGATGGGCGATCTGAACGAATGGCGCACCGATGCGCGCTCTTCGCTGGCGGGATTGCGCGGCCATCTGCCGCAAAGTCCGATCGTGCGCAGCT
>CAMFLG010000119.1 GCA_945957495.1 uncultured Pseudorhodobacter sp.
ACCATCAACGGTCAGGCCTCTGGCGTTTACGGCTATGACGGCAACGGCAACTTCGGCGTTGCCTTGAACCTGACCCAGCCGATCTATCAGGGCGGCGGGCTTTCGGCGCTGTATCGCAAGGCGCTGGCCGAAAAGGCAGCGACCGATGCAAGCGTGCATCAGACCGCCGTCACCGTGGCCGAAAATGTCGGTCGCGCATGGGCACGTCTGACGACCTCGAACACCTCGATTGCGGCGAACGAGGCGCAGGTGACGGCGGCACAAAAGGCGTTCGACGGGGTCAGCGAAGAGGCCACCTTGGGCGCGCGCACAACGCTGGACGTGCTGAACGCCCAGTTGGAGTTGCAAACGGCGCAGGCCAACGTGCTGCAGGCGCGGGCAGAGCAATATGTTGCGGCCTACGCCTTGCTGTCCACGATGGGGCTTTTGACGGCAGATCACCTGAAGCTGGGCATTCCGACCTTTGACCCGGAAGCCTATTACAATCAGGTCAAGAATGCCCCGGCCACCTCGCCGCAGGGCGCCAAGCTTGACCGGATCATGAAGTCGATCGGCAACTGATCAGACTTAGTTAACCAGATCGCGCCAATTCCTTGTCTTGCAGATCATCTGCCGGTAGACTGTCTGTAACACTTTGGAATCTAATGTGCCGGGGCGGTGAATGTCTGAGCCGATGAGTTCGACCGAGATTGAGGATGTTCTGTCCTCTATCCGCAGACTGGTTTCCGATGATTTGCGCCCTGCGCCGCGGGCCGCGACCGTGGCCAGCGAAGGCAACGGCAAGCTCATCCTGACGCCCGCGCTGCGGGTTGTGCAGGACAGCCCGGCAAGTGCAACGCCCGAAGCCCCGGAACGGATGCCGGTGTTTGTGGCGACCCGCCGCATCCATCTTGCCGGTGAACCTGAGGCGCCTTTTGTCGAGGCAGAGCCTGCCCCGATTGAGCAGGTGGTGGCCACACTCGGCGCCGCCGTCACGGCAATCCCGCAGGATTGGGAACCCGAACAGGGAGATGAGGCACCCGAGCCTGCCTTGGCCGCCGATGCCTGGGACATGCCGCAGGCCGCGTTCTTTGCCGAACCGCCCGTCTGGCAAGAACCGGCACCCGAGGTGTCGGTTCCGGAAGAGGTTGTGGAAAACGGACCGTCGGTTCCTGCCTGGGCACAGGCCGACGAAAGCTTCGACGCGGACGACGCCGAGGATTTTTCGGCTGAGGTTGTGCAAGGCACCATCGAGCCTGATCCCGAATGGGCCGACGCGGCAGAGGCGAGCGTGATCGCCTCGCTACAGGCAGAAGCCGAAAATGTTCAGGCCCGTCAGCGCGATGCCGCAGAGGACGAGGCCGACGAAGAACTGCGCTTTAACGAGGATGTCCTGCGCGAACTGGTGCGTGACATTCTGCGCGAAGAACTGGCTGGCCGGATGGGTGAACGGATTACCCGCAACATCCGCAAATTGGTGCGCGCCGAAATCGCCCTGATCATGGCAACGCAGGCGCTTGAATAGGCCCTGACCTTTGACACCGCAGCAAAAAAAGGCGCCGGGAGACCAGCGCCTTTTTCAAACCAATCTCGATCGGGCTTAGGCGGCTTCAGCCTGCTCAAGCTCCAGCGCATGACGGCGTTCGCTTTCTTCACGCGACAGCGCGACAGAGGTGCGGATGCCTTTGGAAACAAATTCCATCAAGCCTTTGACAACGCGCTCGTTCGGGTCAATCCCGGCGCAGGACAGAACCTCGCGCCCGTCGCGCGAACGCGCCCAGCGGGCAATCTGATCCGGGCCGTTGCCATATTTCTTGTCGTCCGCAATGGCATCGTCCAAAGCAGCCAGAACCACCGCCGCAAACAACTTACGCGCGCGCTGGCCTTGTTCAAAGTTGAAGGCTGTGCTGTCTATCGAATCAAACATCACATATTCCTTTTTTCTTGCTCTTGTCTTTTCTCGTGCTCTGCGCTTGTAACGATTTTGTTGCGATTCGGGGCGGCATCTTTGGAATAACTGCCATGCGCTCAATGCATGGCTTGAAATGTAACCCACAGCATCTAGTTGGCTTGTCGGCAGGGCGTTCGCCATATATAGGGTGCCTTCAAATCTCTTCAACCTTTTTCCAAGGTTTTGCCACAAATGCCAAAGATCAACGGAAACGAACTCAAGCCCGGCACCATCATTGATCACGACGGCGGTCTTTGGGCGGCGGTGAAGGTCAACCACGTCAAGCCTGGTAAAGGCGGCGCCTTTGCCCAAGCCGAACTGAAAAACCTGCGCGACGGCCGCAAGCTGAACGAACGCTTCCGCTCGGAAGACAAGGTAGAGCAGGTCGATCTGGAGATGAAGGATCAGCAGTTCCTGTATGAAACCGACGGGCGCCTGGTGTTCATGGACAGCGAGACTTATGAGCAGATCGAACTGGATGCCGAGCTTTTGGGCGATCGCCGCCCCTTCCTGCAAGACGGCATGACAGTGTCGGTGCAGTATTACGGCGAGGAACCGCTGAACGTTACCATTCCGCAGAAAGTCACCTGCCGGGTGGTGGAAACCGAGCCGGTTCAGAACGGCCAGACCGCCAGCAAGTCTTACAAGCCTGCAATTCTGGACAACGGCGTGCGGATCATGGTGCCGCCCTTCATCAATGCTGATGAGGTGATCATCGTGCATACGGAATTGATGGAATATTCCGAACGCGCCTAAGGTCGGATTTGCGTGCAACAGGCTGCCCCCTTGGGCAGCCTTTTCATTTGGGGGATGCGATGGATCAGGCCGCATTGGTTCTGGATGCCGTGCGCGCTGCCGCCAAGGCGGTGATCCTGCCGCGGTTCCGGCAGTTGGACGCTGCCGAGGTTGATCGCAAGTCCAGCTATGACGATCTGGTCACAGTCGCCGATACCGAGGCAGAGGCGATGATCCGCGATATGCTGTCCCGCACTTGGCCGCAGGCACAGGTGACGGGCGAAGAGGGCGTTGCCGCCGATCCAGCAATGCGGGCGGCCATGGCAGGTGCAGGCTGGAAGGTGATTGTCGATCCGATTGACGGGACATGGAACTTCGCCAAAGGCCTTGCGACGTTCGGGGTGATCGCAGCGGTGGCAGAGGCAGGGCGGCTGGGCTACGGCCTGCTTTATGATCCGCTGGGCGACGATTGGATCGAGGCGCGCGCCGGGGGACCGGCGCAGATGGTGCGGGCGGACGGGTCGCGGCGCCATTTGCAAACCTCAACCGAACGCGACCCTGCGCGCATGATGGGCTATGTTCCCCTTGTGCTGTTGGTCCCGACCTGCGCCGTGCCGCCGCCCTTGCAGGGCTTGGCTATCGCCGGACGCTGTCCTTGATGTGTTCATGCCACGAATATCGCATGCTGGCGCAGGGCCATGTCGATTTCGTGCTGACCGGCCCAAGCCCCGCGCCCTGGGATCATGCGGCGGGTGTTCTGATCACGCAGGCCGCAGGCGGGGTTGCCCGGTTTCTGGATGGTGGCGACTACGATCTGGCGCGAAAACGGGGTGTCTTGCTGCTGGCGAGTTCCGAACAGGTCTGGGCGCAGGTCGCCCGGCAATACAGCGCGCTAAACGTGGATTTTGGCTGACCCTGCCGTCAGCCCTTCTGTCCGGTCAAAACGCAGGTAGGCAATGGCCTGACCGCCGGATTGCGTAAACAACACCCCGGCAGGTTTTTCGCCTTGCAGAATGGATGTGCCAACCGGCGCGCTGCCCTCGATCTGAACCCGGACCAGCCCCTTGCGCAGTTCGGTCTTGTGCTTCATCCGCGCGGTGACTTCCTGCCCCACATAGCAACCCTTGCGGAAATCGACGCCGTGCAACTGTTCAAAGCCGGATTCCAGCAGATAGCTGTCGTCGGGGATCAGTTCGATTCCGGTTTCCGGGATGCAATGCGCGACCCGGATCGCGTCCCAGTCGATCACGGGCACCCCCGCCGCGTCGCCATAGGCGCGCCAGCCAAGGGCCGCATGACGCGGATCGGGCAGGGCGCCCGCCGGGGCCTCCCCCAGCCCGCGCGTCACCACCAGCCCGCTTGGCGCGAACTGCACATCGGCGCGCAGCCGGTACATCTGCAACCGCCGCAAGGTCTGCTCTGCAATGCTGTCCTTGATGTCCAATAGCAGCCGACCCTTCTGCGCGACGATGAAGAAATCCGCCAGATACTTGCCCTGCGGTGTCAGCAGGGCCGCCCAGACAATGCCATCCGCCTTGGCCAGCGGCAGCACATCGTTGCTGACCATGCCTTGTAGGAAGGTCAGCGCATCCTTGCCGGTGATGGTGTAAACGCTGCGGTCGGGGGCGGTTTCGGCGGGCATGGTCCGGCTCATTCCTTGAATTGCAGTCGGTAGAGTTTGGCATAAAGCCCAGCCTTGGCCAGCAGATCATCATGCGTGCCTTCTTCCGCGACATGACCCTGATCCATCACGACGATCTTGTCGGCATCGCGCACCGTTGCCAGCCGGTGCGCAATCACCAGGGTCGTGCGGCCTTTGCTGCCCTCGGCCAGTGCATCTGCCACCAAAGCCTCGGATTGCGCATCCAGTGCCGAGGTGGCCTCGTCCAACAACAGCACTGGCGCGTCCTGCACCATCGCGCGGGCGATCGCCACCCGCTGCCGCTGCCCGCCCGACAGGGCCGATCCGCGCGGGCCAACCGGCGTGTTCAAACCGGCGGAAAGGCCCGACAGGAAATCAACCACATGTGCGTTCTCCAGCGCGGTTTGCAGCACCTCGGTCGGCACGTCATCATGGCCCAGCAAGATATTCTCGCCCAGACTTTCATCGAACAGCGCGGAATCTTGCGTGACAGAGGCGAATAACCTGCGCTGATCGCTCAGGCTCATTTTGCGCGCATCAACGCCGCCGATGCTGATCTGCCCCGAATCCGGGTTCAAGAGCCCCGTCAGCAGGTGAAACACTGTGCTTTTCCCCGCACCCGAGGCCCCGACCAGTGCGGTCGTCTTGCCCGCTGCGGCCGTAAAGCTTAGCCCGCGCAGTACGGGTTGCTCGCCATGGGCAAAGGTCACGGCGTCAAAACGGATCTCAGGCGCGCCGGGCGCGGGCAGGGCCTGGCTGGCGCTGGGGCGGTTGTGCGCGGGCACCGTATCGAACAGGTCGTAGATGCGCTCAAGGCTCGCCGCGGCAATCTGCCAGGTGCCCGCCATTTCACCCAAACGACGGATGGGCTGAAACGTCAGCGACATGGCGCTGAAAAACGCCATGAAATCGCCCGTGGTGCGGGTGCCGTTGGCAATGCCGGTGCCCGCCATCATCAGCACTGCGAAAAAGCCGATGCCAGTGACCACGTCAATCATCCCCGGCATCAGCGTGCGGCCAAACACCGACCGAACCTCGGCCCGGCGGATGGATTTCAGCACGGCGCGAAACCGTTCGGTCTGATAATCCTCCATCCGGTTCAGTTTGACCGCCTGAATGCCGTGAAAAATCTCATCCAGCCGGGTCGCGCGTTTTCCGGCCTCTTCGCGCAGATGTTGCGATTTGCGCCGCACATAGCGTTGCAGGATCGACGCGGGCAGGATCAGCAGCGGCGCGCCAATCAGCGCTGCAAAGGTCCAGCGCACGTCAATCGACAGGGCAACCGCGAACAGCGCCACCATGCCCAGAAGATCGCGACCAATCCCGGTCAGAAGAGTGGACCAGATGCCTTGTACGGCCATTGTATCGCCCTGCACCCGTTCAATCAGAACACCGGGGGAGTGTTCCTGAAAGAACTGCCCGTCCAGCGTCAGGATATGGCGCAGCAAATCGGCCTGCATCACGGCAGACACCTTTTGCGAAATCACCGCGATCAGGGTGCGCGAGGTGACGGTCGTAAACGCGCGCAGCACGAACAGGCCCAGAATGGCAAAACCCACCAGATACAGCGCACCCGCCCCATTCGGGGTGAACACGGTGTCAAACAGCGGCTTGAGCAGATAGCTCAACGCGCCCAGCGCGCTGCCCTCGATGATCATCAGCACCAATGCGATCAGGATCGACGGGACATGCATGTGCAGATACCCCGACCAGAAACGCCGAAACAGGTTGGAGCGCGGCTGGGTCACGGGGGTAGGGCCTTTCATTGCGCAGGTGATTGATGATCTAATCCCCCGCCGCGCCAAGGGCAAGGTCAGTGGGTGGATTGACGCTGTTTGGGGCGCGTCGTAGCCATGGCGCAGCAGTTTGGAGAATGACATGACGCTTGCCAACGGTCGCCCCTATCTTGCCATCCCAGGCCCCTCGGTCACGCCGGATCGGGTCTTGGCCGCGATGCACCGGGCCGCACCGAATATCTATGAGGGCGCGTTGCCGGATATGGTGGAAACGCTGTGGCCGGATCTGCGGGCCTTGGCGGGCACGACCGGGGCGGTGGCGGCCTATATCGCCAACGGGCATGGCACCTGGGAGGCGGCAAACGCAAACCTGTTTTCGCGCGGCGATATGGCGCTGGTGTTGGCGACGGGCACCTTTGGCCACGGTTGGGCCGCGACGGCGCGCGGGGCGGGGATTGATGTGCAGGTGCTGGATTTCGGTAAGGCACCCGCCGACATGGGGCAGGTTGAGGCGGCGCTGCGGGCGGATACGGGCCGCAGGATCAAAGCGGTGCTGACGACGCAGGTGGATACCGCCAGCACGGTAAAAACCGATATCCCGGCGCTGCGGGCGGCGTTGGATGCGGCGGGGCATCCGGCCTTGTTGGTGGTGGACTGCATCGCCTCGCTGGGCTGCGATGAATACCGGATGGATGACTGGGGCGTGGATGTCACCGTCTCGGCCAGCCAGAAGGGGCTGATGGTGCCGCCGGGCATGGGCTTCGTGTGGTTCAACGAAAAGGCGCGGGCGGCGACGGCGGCGTCCGATCTGCGCACCCCCTACTGGAACTGGCTGTCGCGGGCGGATGCGGGCGAGTTCTGGCAGCTGTGGAACGGAACGGCGCCGACGCATCATCTCTTCGGGCTGCGCGAGTCCCTGACGATGATCCTGCATGAGGAGGGGCTGGCGCGGGTCTGGGCGCGGCATGAGGCGCTGGCGCGGGCGGTCTGGGCGGCGTTTGACGCCTGGGGCGCGGGCAATCCGGCGATTGCGATGAATGTGGCCGATCCGGCCTATCGGGCGCGGGCGGTGACGGCGGCGCGGTTCGGGGCGCCGCATGCGACGCGGCTGCGCGGCTGGACCGAAAAATACGCAGGTGTGACGCTGGGTGTGGGGCTGGGCATGGCCACGCCAGAGGATCCCGACTGCACCGGTTTTCTGCGGGTGGCCCATATGGGCCATGTGAACGCCCATATGACGCTGGGGGCGCTGGCGGTGATGGAGGCGGGGATGATCGCGCTGAATATCCCGCATGGCGCGGGCGGGCTGGCGGCAGCGGCGGGGGTCGTGGCGGGGGCCGCCTGAAGGGGTGTCCCGGGTCGGGACATTTTTTTAGAGTTAAATATCAGTGGGTTGACCCTGCCGTTTTAACGGATTTTTAATCTGTTGCCCTGATCGGGCGTTGCAAGGCGGGGGTTTCACACCCCCGCGCCGTGCCACAGGCACGGCTTCCCCCGGGGAGTATTTGGGCCAATGGGAAGGAAAATTTGAAGTGGATTTGAACGGATCGGTGCTGGTCCTTGCGTGCTGTTACCAGTGATCGGATTTTGGCGGCACCGGGTTTGGTGGCGGTGCGGCCTTTGGGCCTGGATCAGAGCCGGGGGAGGTCATGGTGGCGGGTTTGAGTTTGGCCCGAAGTAAAATCTCAAGGATTTGCGGGTGCAAGGTCGGCTCACCCCCCGAGATCTGCACCAGATCCGGCGCTCCTTCAGAGGCGAACAGCGCGTCCAGCATCGCCTCTACCTCAGCGAGGCTGCGCGTACCGTCGCGGGTGGGCGAGGAATTGGCGAAGCAAGCCGGGCAGGTCAGGTTGCAGTGATCGTCGATCTCGATCAGGGCAAGGCAGGTGTGCTGTTCCTGATCGGGGCAAAGGCCGCAATCATGGGGACAGCCAAGCTTGATATGGGTTTGCGGCGCAAGCGGGCGGTCCGATGGCTTGATCAAATCAAGGGAGGCCTTCCAATAGGCGGCATAGGCCAGAAACAGCGCCATCGCGGCGGATTTATACAATTTGACGGGATGGCGCGGGATGCCATAGGTCATGTCGGGCAACCCGCTGAGGGAGCGGCCGATCCGCCCCACCGCGACCGAAACGGGAAAAGAGGCGACGAAGATCAGCCCGGTTGAGGTTCTGATGCCGCGGCGGGCCTTCTAACCCCCGATCGCGGCAATCGCCCCGGCGCGGGCGCCGAC
>CAMFLG010000120.1 GCA_945957495.1 uncultured Pseudorhodobacter sp.
GTTCAATGCGCATTATTCGGGCACAAAACACGCGCTGGAGGGGTATTCGGAATCGCTTGACCACGAAGTGCGCGGCTTTGGCATCCGCGTGGCGCTGATCGAACCGGGGGTGACACGATCTTCATTCGAAGCCAGCTCGATTGCCTCGGATCGCAGCAATTCGGCCTATGCTTCCCTAAGGGCCAAGTATGACCGGGCTTTCAAGACTGCCATGAATGGCGCGGAAACGTCTGAAAGCGTGGCTGAAACGATCCTCCTGGCCGCGAAAGACACATCCCCCCGCCTGCGCTACCCCTCCGGCAAGCAGGTCAAACAAGGGGCCTTTGCCCGGCGGTTCCTGCCGCGCGGATTGTTTGACCGGATCATTCACAAACAATTCGGCCTGAGCTGAGCCCCCATTTTGAGCGCGAGAATATGATGAAAGCCTTCCTGATCGAGAAATACAAAAAGGCCGCCGTGCAGGCCGAGGTCGCCGATCCCCAGCCCGCCGCAGATGCGGTGCTGGTGCAAATCCATGCCGCCGGGGTCAACCTGCTGGATGCCAAGATCCGCGACGGTGAATTCAAGGCCTTTCTGCCTTACAAGATGCCGCTGATCCTTGGCCATGACATGGCCGGGGTGGTGGTGCGCGTGGGCGCAAAGGTGCGTCGCTTCAAGGCGGGCGACGAGGTTTATGCCCGCGTCCCCGATTTCCACCTCGGCACCTTTGCCGAGATGATTGCCGTGAAGGAAAGCGCGCTGGCGCTGAAGCCCAGGGGGCTGAGCATGGCAGAGGCGGCTTCGCTGCCCTTGGTTGCGCTGACGGCGTGGCAGGCGCTGGTGCAGATCGCCGGGCTGCGTGCAGGGCAGAAGGTGTTCATCCAGGCTGGCTCGGGCGGGGTGGGAACCATCGCCATCCAACTGGCCAAGCACATCGGCGCCTATGTCGCCACGACGGCCAGCGGGGCCAATGCGCCATGGCTCAAGTCGCTGGGCGCCGATCTGGTGATCGACTACAAGACCCAGGATTTTGGGACGGTTCTGCGCGATTATGACGTGGTCCTGCACAGCCAGGACGCAAAGGTGCTGGAAACCTCCCTGAACGTGCTGCGAAAGGGCGGGCGGCTGGTGTCGATAACCGGGCCTGCCACGCCCGCCGCGGCCAAGGATCTGGGCGCGCCGTGGTTCCTGCGACCGATCATTGCCCTGCTGGCCCGCGGCACGCTGAAAAAGGCGCAGGCGCGCGGCGTGACCTTCGACTTTCTGTTCATGAAGGCAAATGGTGCGCAGTTGCAAGACATCACCGCCCTTGTGGAGGCGGGCCATATCCGCCCGATGGTCGAAAGGGTCTATCCCTTTGCCGAAACAAACGCCGCCATCGCCCAGGTCGAATCCGGCCGCGTCAAAGGCAAGGTCGTCATCAGCCTGCGCTGACCCCCAACAGGCAGGCACCCCGGCTGCAAGCGCACCGTCCCGTTGCTTCATAGGGACGCGGCGCAGGGCAGATTTGCCCCCTGATCGTCAGTCTTCTGGTGGCGCATCATCGGCTGACCGCGAAGTACCATCGCGGTCGCGGTCAGCCGTCGTGGGGCCCTCAACCACAATCTGGCAGACCTGACAACTCTGTAACCTCGGCCCGATCACCGAAAGGCCTTGCGTCGGGACCGCCCCGGAATAGGCTCTGCAGCACCAACTCCGCAGGGACGGCCGCCATGATCACCGATATCGAGGATTTCTTCACCAAAGGCTGCGGGCGCTGCCCCCGCTTTGAAACGCCGGACTGTTCGGTGCAGCGTTGGCAGGGCGGGCTGAACGCCCTGCGCCAGATCTGCCGCGATCAGGGGCTGGTAGAGGTGGTGAAATGGGGCCACGCTTGCTATATGCATGCCGGGCGCAACATCGCGATCATCGGCGCGTTCCGGGGCGATTTCCGCCTGACGTTCTTCAACGCGGCCCTGCTGCGCGATCCCGTGGGTCTGATGGAGCGGCAGGGAGAGAACACGCAACATCCCGACATGATCCGCTTCACCGATTCCGCGCAGGTCGCGGCGCGCACCGCCACCATCGCGGCCTACCTGACAGAGGCGAAGGGCTATGCCGCCGCAGGCATCACCCCGCCAAAACAGCCGCGCGAGATCGAGTTGCCGGATGAGTTGATCGAGGCGCTGGATGCCGACCCGGAACTGGCCGAGGCGTTTCACGCCCTGACCCCGGGGCGGCAGAAAAGCTATGCCTTCAACCTGAACACCGCCAAAACCCCGGCCACCCGCATTGCCCGCATCACCAAATTCCGCCCGCATATTCTGGCGGGCAAAGGCGCGCTCGAACGCTAGCTCCCGTCCGAAAGGGCTGTGAACACCGCGAGTTGCGCCGCAAAGGCGCGCTGGTAGGCCGCGCGCGCCTCGCCCCGCGCGACATAGGCGGCAAGGGTCGGAAATTCCTCCAAAAGGCCAGACGACCTTGCCCGCAGCAGCACCGACACCATCATCAGATCCCCGGCGGTAAAATCGCCCTCCAGCCACTCTGCCGCGCCCAAGCGCGCCGACAGCTGGCCAAAACGGGTGCGGATGCGGTCTTGCACCAAGGGCAGGCGTTCGGCGGCCCAGGGCTTGTCACCTTCCAGAACACGGGCGGTGAACAGATCAAGGATCGGCGGCTCGATGGTGTTCAGGGCGGCAAACACCCAGCCAACCGCCCGGGCGCGCGCCAGCGGATCGGTCGGCAACAGCCCCGCGTGCTGCCCGGCCAGATGCAGCAGGATCGCCCCGGATTCAAACAGCGCAAGCCCGCCCTCCTGATAGGTGGGGATCTGCCCGAACGGATGCAGCGCCAGATGCGCGGGCTCCTTCATCTCGGCAAAGCTGACAAGGCGTACCTCATAGGGCAGGCCCAGCTCTTCCAGCGCCCAACGCACCCGCATATCCCGCGCAAGCCCCCGCCCCCGGTCGGGCGATTGCGCAAAACCGGTCAGGATCGGGGTCATGGCACATCCTTTCGCGAGGCCCCCAGCCTGCGGGAGGCGATGGGGGGCTGTCAAGGCGGGGGGAAGGAAGCGGCATGAGGGATACGTCACCCGGATGGGCAGTTAATTTCCGGCACACAGCACAATCGAAGTCGGCATCCCGGAGCGATGGGTCGCAAGTTGGGCCGAAGGTAGCGCCTCGGCTGCGCGATCGAATTCACTCAGAGATTCGTCATCAGCTTCCAAGCAATCGCTTCAGAAGCGAAGTGAGAATGACAAAGCATCGCCAAGCGGAACTTTCATCTGCTAGCTCACCTCGCTTGAAGTTTTTTAGTGGCCTTCAAAGCTTCCATACTATGCAAAAGGGAACTATCGTGACCTGTAGCGCTTTGACCTTGCGGCAAACCTTCCACTTGGCGGCTGTATTCAGATACGAGACGATGCACAATGAACACAAAGTCTTTTGACCATTTCAGCTTCGAGCTACGGCAGTTCCGCATCAGTAGCGCCTTGAGTCGTGCTGCATTCGCTTCGATTCTTGGCATCAGCCCATCGACGCTGCGTGAATGGGAAGACGGCACTGCCAGACCAAGAACATACAAACTCTGGGAGGTTTATGATCGCCTAAAGATATTTGTCGACCAAGATAAGTCGCGGGGCTTAGAGGCTGACTATTTGCTTAGCATTTTTGATGAGCTAATCGAGAACTTGAAGCTGGCTAATATTGACGAGCGCGAGCAGAAATTTAGAGAAGTCGACAAGAAACTCACTCGCACCATTTTGAAGGCCGCGCAGACTGATTTTGGCCTTTCTAAAGATCGACGTTTGATTGTTCCCATTCCATTTACCGAGGACTTGGAACTATTTCGAAGCAATAGAATCCTCGACATTGAGCAACTGCTGCAAGCGATTGTGGCGAATATCAATGACACGATTCCGCACATTCAAAAGGCCAATTTTAATGAAGTTCGCCTCCTTGAGGCATTTAGCATCTACCGTACTGAAGCAGAACGGGATTTCCCTAACCCCAGAATTCTCCACCGAAAAGGTGAAATTATCAGACGGCAAGTTCAAGATTCCGAGATTAGGCAAGCGGTATCATCGTGGGATGTCCACGCTCTAGACGGCTTCGTCTCGGACCATCAAGAGCTTATGAGGTTATACTTTGGCGAAGCTCTGTTGAGCGCGCAAGAAGTTGAGCAGGCATCAATTTCCGACATCGTAATAGATCAAGCTGGCACGCTTGCGTCCCAAGCTATAGCTGCGACGGAGAGCATAGCTAGCGGGGTCGCAGAAAATGGCTTGAGGGTTGACCCAAGAATTCCAGCAATTCTTAAAGAAATTGATTATGAAATAGATGACTATTTAAACGCACGCAGAAGCGCCAATACTCCCGCCGTACGAGTTCAAGCGGAGAATAGGATCAAGAACTCTGTCAAGCATATTGGCATATTCATTGGCAGATTTATTCTCAGATCAATTACAATTGGGTACAAAATTGCGACAAACGCTACAGCAATTCTTGCTGCCATCGAAACCTTCTCCCCAGGGTCATTCAGAGCTATCTATGAGACTATTAGAATTGCCTTTCCGGCGCTACCACCGTTGCCTTAGCTTACTTATGGAGGGGAACGGTCGAGCAGCTTGAAAATTCCTAGGAACCGATGATCGCCCATCGGTTCTCAGTTGGCTTGGGCCCTCCCCCAAACCCAAGCCTTGCAAATCCCCCCCGATCCGACTAAGGACGCGGGCGAAGCAAGGGTCGGGCATCTGCCACGGCCCTGATCTTCATTCGGGCAGTACCGATTTCAGGAAAGACCGGCGGAGCCAACCGCAAGGCCAGTGAAAAGATGTGAAAAGGACCAAACTTACATGAACTCCAAAGCTATGGACGAATTTGAAGCCCTCTTGAAAGAGAGCTTCGAGATTGACACCCCCGAAGAGGGAACGGTTGTCAAAGGCAAGGTTATCGCCATCGAGGCGGGCCAGGCCATCATCGACGTCGGCTACAAGATGGAAGGCCGCATCGACCTCAAAGAATTCGCGAACCCGGGCGAGGCTCCGAACATCAACGTCGGCGACACCGTTGAAGTGTATCTGGACCGCGTTGAAAACTCGCGTGGCGAAGCTCAGATCTCGCGCGAGAAAGCCCGCCGCGAAGAAGCCTGGGACCGTCTGGAAAAAGCCTACGCTTCCGAAACCCGCGTCGATGGCGCGATCTTCGGTCGTGTCAAAGGCGGCTTCACCGTCGATCTGGGCGGCGCTGTTGCCTTCCTGCCCGGCAGCCAGGTTGACGTGCGCCCCGTGCGCGACGCAGGCCCGCTGATGGGTATGAAGCAGCCCTTCCAGATCCTGAAAATGGACCGTCGCCGTGGCAACATCGTTGTCTCGCGTCGTGCCATTCTGGAAGAATCGCGCGCCGAACAGCGTGCGGAAGTCATCGGGAATCTTACCGAAGGCCAAACGGTCGATGGCGTGGCCAAGAACATCACCGAATACGGTGCCTTCGTTGATCTGGGCGGCGTTGACGGCCTGTTGCACGTCACCGACATGGCATGGCGCCGTGTGAACCACCCGTCCGAGATTCTGGCGATCGGCGAAACCGTCAAGGTTCAGGTCATCAAGATCAACAAGGACACCCACCGCATCAGCCTTGGCATGAAGCAACTGCAATCCGATCCGTGGGATGCTGTTGAAAAAATGTATGCCATCGGCACCGTGCACAAAGGCCGTGTCACCAACATCACCGATTACGGCGCCTTCGTGGAGCTGGAAGCCGGTGTTGAAGGCCTCGTCCACGTCTCGGAAATGTCCTGGACCAAGAAAAACGTTCACCCCGGCAAAATCGTTTCGACCAGCCAGGAAGTGGAAGTCATGGTTCTGGAAATCGACAGCACCAAGCGCCGCGTTTCCCTGGGCCTCAAGCAGACCCAGCGCAACCCGTGGGAAGTGTTTGCCGAAACCCACCCGGTCGGCTCGACCATCGAAGGCGAAGTCAAGAACATCACCGAATTCGGTCTGTTCGTCGGCCTCGACAACGACATCGACGGCATGGTTCACCTGTCCGACCTCAGCTGGGATCAGCGCGGCGAAGACGCCATTCAGAACTACCGCAAGGGCGACACGGTTACGGCCGCTGTCACCGAAGTGGATGTCGAGAAAGAGCGTATCTCGCTGTCGGTCAAAGCCTTGGGCGAAGACACCTTCTCCGAGGCTGTTGATGGCGTGAAACGGGGCGGCATCATCACCGTCACCGTCACCGCGATCGAAGAAGGCGGCGTCGAAGTGGAATACAACGGCGCCAAGTCGTTCATCCGCCGCTCTGACCTGTCGCGTGACCGCGCCGATCAACGCCCCGAGCGTTTCTCGGTCGGTGACAAGATCGACGTGCGCGTGACCAACATTGATCCCAAGACCCGCCGCATGGGCCTGTCGATCAAGGCACGCGAAATCGCCGAAGAGAAAGAAGCCGTCGAACAGTATGGCTCGTCCGATTCGGGCGCCTCGCTGGGCGACATCCTCGGCGCGGCCCTCAAGGGCGACCGCAGCTGATCTTACAGTTAGCGGTCACAGGATTTGGGCCCCGCCGCAAGGTGGGGCCCTTTTCTTTGGGCGTCATTGACTGCATTTTCATTTGTGCGTCGGAAAATTATCCCTATAGTCCAACGGACAACAGCGTGGGCAGCCAAGGATTCCGACAACAGGGACACGGCGCCACTCGAGGGGGATATCGCGGATGATCCGTTCGGAACTGATCCAGAAAATCGCGGATGAGAATCCGCACCTGACCCAGCGCCATGTCGAGCGCATCGTGAACACGGTGTTCGAGGAAATCACCGACGCCCTTGCCAAGGGCGACCGGGTGGAACTGCGCGGCTTTGGCGCATTCTCGGTGAAGGCGCGCGATGCCCGCGTCGGGCGCAACCCGCGCACGGGTGAGGCGGTGCAGGTGGAAAATAAGAAGGTTCCCTTCTTCAAAACCGGCAAACTGCTGCGCGATCGGCTGAACGGCAAATAAGACGCATTGCGCCCGCGGCCCCCTGCCCCGATATAGGGGGCAGGTAAGATATTGAGGCAGCCCATGCTCCGCACCCTGCGCTATGTTCTGATCGGCCTTGTCGGGCTGGCCCTGCTGACGTTTTCCCTGTCCAACACCACCCCGGTGCTGGTCAAGGCGATGCCGGATGATCTGGCGGCGTTCTTTGGCGTCAGCTGGCAGATCGAACTGCCGCTGTTTCTGGTTATGCTGGGCGGCGTGGTGGCGGGGGTCTTGGTCGGCTTTATCTGGGAATGGCTGCGCGAACACAAACACCGCGCCACCGCCCGCACCAAGGCGAAAGAGGTCAGCAAGCTGGAACGCGAACTGTCGGTGATGCGCGACGCCAACACCGTGCCACAAGACGATGTGATCGCCCTGATCGACGGGCCGAAAGCGCGCTGATGCCCGACATTCGTGTTAAAATCTGCGGGCTGCGCACGGCGGCCGATGTGGCGGCTGTGGCGCAGGCGGGCGCGGCCTATATGGGCCTTGTGTTCTTCGCCAAAAGCCCGCGCTACGTCACTCTGGCGCAGGCGCGCGATCTGGCCCTTGCCGCCCCGCCCGGATTGGCCAAGGTGGCGCTGGTGGTCGATGCCGAGGACGCGACGCTGGACGCGATCATCGAGACGATGCCGCTGGACATGCTGCAGTTGCATGGCCACGAGTCACCCGCGCGTGTGGCCGAACTGCGCGCCCGCTATGGCCTGCCGGTGATGAAGGCGGTGGGCGTGGCCGATGAAGGCGACCTTGCGGCGGTGTTCGACTATTCGCTGGCCGCCGATCAACTGCTGATCGACGCCAAGCCGCCCAAAAACGCCACCCTGCCTGGCGGCAACGGCTTGACCTTTGACTGGCGGCTTGTGGCACAGCGCCGCTGGCTGCGGCCCTGGATGCTGGCGGGGGGCCTGACGCCTGACAACGTCGCCACGGCGATCCGGCTGACCAACGCGCGGCAGGTCGATGTCTCCTCTGGCGTGGAAGCCGCCCCCGGCGTGAAAGACCCCGCCCGCATCGCGGCCTTCGTCCGCGCCGCAACACAAGACGGCCCGCCGATCCTGCGGTAAGGTGGGCAATATTGCCCACCTTACGAGCATCATCCCGCCGATCTCACCCACCGCGCCCCTGATCCCCGTAGGATGGGCAATATTGCCCATGCTGCGGACCCCCAAAGAACAAGCGTCCCGCCCATCCCCCAAGACGCCCCGAAAATCTTGCGCTAGAGCCTGTCTGGTTTTCATAGATACATGCGGATCGAAATTCGCGGTCGAGCGCAGCGAGAGGCAGCGATTTTCG
>CAMFLG010000121.1 GCA_945957495.1 uncultured Pseudorhodobacter sp.
AGATTCCTCTACGTCTCGTGGGCTCGGAGATGTGTATAAGAGACAGGGCAGGCACAACTCGGCATCCTCTTCGGGCGGCAGATCAACAATGATCAGCCCGTCAATCCCGGCCTCGGTTGCCTCTGCCAGAAAGGTATCGACACCGCGCGAATAGATCGGGTTGTAATAACCCATCATCACGATGGGGGTGGTCGCATCGCCCGCCCGAAAGTCGCGCACCATCTGCAGGGTCTTGTCCAGCGTCATGCCGCCTTCCAGCGCGCGTTGGCCCGCCAGCTGAATCGTCGGGCCATCCGCCATCGGATCGGTAAAGGGCATCCCCAGTTCGATCACATCGACACCCGCCCCCGGCAGGCCCTTCATCACCGCAAGCGAGCGTTCCACATCCGGATCACCCGCCATGATATAGGCGACAAAGCCCTTCTTGCCCTGCGATTTCAGCCGCGCGAAGGTATCGTCGATTCTGGTCATGTTCCGGCCCATCCCTGCAAATCCAAACCGGGTTTGCACGGGCGGGCGCGGAAAATCAAGGGCAAGCCCCTTTCCCTTTGGCACCGTGGCACCGGCAGCGCGCTTTCTCCCCATGGTCCGCCCTGCGCGGGGCGACAGCCTTGACCCCAGCGGGCCTTGCCCCTATGCCGCGAGGCGACTGGCTCGGAGGGCATCATGGGTTTCAAAATGGGTATCGTCGGTTTGCCGAATGTGGGCAAATCAACGCTTTTCAACGCGCTGACCCGGACGGCAGCGGCGCAGGCGGCGAACTTTCCGTTCTGCACCATTGAACCCAACGTCGGCGAAGTGGCGGTGCCGGATGCGCGGCTGGAGAAGCTGGCGGCGATTGCCGGATCGAAAACCATCATTCCGACCCGGATGACCTTTGTGGATATCGCGGGCCTCGTGCGCGGCGCGTCGAAAGGCGAAGGTCTGGGCAACCAGTTCCTGGCCAACATCCGCGAATGCGACGCCATCGCCCATGTGCTGCGCTGTTTTGAAGACGGCGACATCACCCATGTCGAAGGCAAGATTGATCCGGTGGCGGATGCAGAGACGATCGAGACGGAATTGATGCTGGCCGATATGGAAAGCATCGAACGCCGCCTGACCGGGCTTGCCAAGAAACTGCGCGGCGGCGATCAGGACACGCTGGATCAGGACCGGCTGCTGCGGGCGGCGTTGGCGGCACTGGAAAAGGGGCAGCCCGCGCGCACGCTGCAGGTGGCCGCGGATGATCAGCGGACCTGGCGGATGCTGCAGCTGTTGACCTCGAAACCCGTCCTTTACGTCTGCAACGTCGAGGAATCCTGTGCGGCGGCGGGCAATTCGCAGTCCGACAGGGTGGCAGAGATGGCGGCAAAGCAAGGCGCGGCATCTGTGGTGATCTCGGCCAAGATCGAGGAAGAGATCAGCCAGTTGGCCGATGAAGAGGCCGCGATGTTCCTGGAAGAGATGGGGCTGCACGAGGCAGGGTTGGATCGGCTGATCCGCGCAGGCTATCAGCTTTTGGGCCTGCAGACCTATTTCACCGTCGGCCCGAAAGAGGCGCGGGCCTGGACGATCCCGAAAGGCACGCTGGCACCGCAGGCGGCGGGGGTCATTCACGGCGATTTCGAGAAGGGCTTTATCCGGTCCGAGACCATCGCCTACGAGGATTATATCGCAGGCAAGGGCGAAGTGGGCGCGAAAGAGGCGGGCAAGTTCCGCGTCGAGGGCAAGACCTATGAGGTCAAGGACGGGGATGTGCTGCATTTCCTGTTCAATGCCTGATCAAGGCGGGGCCTGATCAAGGCGGGACCTGATCTGGGCGGGGGATGGGCAGATTGCCCATCCTACGGCTGTCCCGGACCGGGACATGCAGGGTGCCATTGACTACAAAGGGTTTTTTCTTCCGAATTAACCCCGCGTTAAGGTTTGGCGCGGGCATAGGCGGTTACGGTGCAGCCTTCAGACTGGCGGCGGCACCGTCGATCAGGAAACGCAAGCCCGCCTCGAACCGGGTGGTTTCATCCTGCTGCAGGAACTGCGCGACGGCTTTGGCGGCAAGGCCCTGCGGCGGCGCCCCTTCGAAGGGTGCGGGTTCGCGCGGCTCTGCCTGTTCTTCCAGAACCCATCCCACCGTATAGCTGCCAATCGCCACATTCAGTTGCAGCGCCATGTCCAGCGGCAGACCGGCGCGCGTCAACACCGTCAGGCTGGTTTCCAGCAGTTGCGGGTTGCCGGGCGTGCCCGCATGAACGCGCGCGCCGTCGCGATAGGCCAGCAGACCCTGACGAAAGCGTTGGCCCATGGCGAAAAGATAGTCTTGCCAGCGCATGTCGGCGGGGGGCAGCGGCGCGTCGATGAATTTCGCCATCATCGCGTCATTCATCGCATCCAACAGATCGCGGCGATTCTTGGAATGCCAATACAGCGCCGGTTGCGCCACGCCCAGCCGCGCCGCAAGCGCCCGGGTGGTCAGCCGATCCAGCCCGATTTCGTTCAGCAAAAGCAGCGCCTCGGCGACGATCTTGTCACGCCCGATCTTCATCGCATGGTTCCTTAAAATTTATCATTGATAAGCACATTCATCGGGGCTATGCAACTTTATCATTGATAAGGAATACGCCGATGCCCAGATCCCTGCTGGCAATCTTCATGACCCTGGCCATCGACGCGATCGGCATGGGGTTGATCATGCCGATCCTGCCCGCGCTGATCCGCGATGCCGGGCATCTGACGGCAACCGGCTGGCAATATGGCGCGCTGTTGTCGCTGTATGCGGCGATGCAGTTCCTGTTCGCGCCGGTCCTTGGCGCGCTGAGCGACCGCTATGGCCGCAGGCCGGTGCTGTTGATCTCGATCAGCGGGGCGGCGGTGGATTATCTGTTCATGGCCTTTGCCCCCAGCCTTGCGCTGCTGTTCGTCGGGCGGGCCATTTCGGGGATAACCGGGGCGAATATGGCCGTGGCCTCGGCCTATATCAGCGACATCACGCCCGAAGAGGGGCGCGCCAAACGCTTTGGCCAGATGAGCGCGATCCTTGGGCTGGGCTTTGTCATAGGCCCGATGCTGGGTGGGTTTCTGGGCGAAATCTGGGTGCGCGCGCCGTTCCTGCTGGCGGCGGGGCTGAATGCGCTGAACCTGCTTTTGACCTTTCTGCTGGTGCCGGAAACCCGCGCGCCCGGCACGGGGCAGGCCGCCGCCCTGCCCCGCATGTCGCTGTCTGGGCCGCTGACGGCGTTGCGCAATTTCCGCCCGCTTTGGGCGCTGATCGGCGTCACCCTGATCTTTGCCTTTGTGGGTGAGGTGGCGGGCACGATCTGGGTGCCATTTGTCGAGGATGGGTTCCAGTGGTCCGGGCAGATGATCGGCATTTCGCTGACCTGTTTCGGGGTGTTTCACGCCGCGGTGCAGGGCCTTTTGGTGGGGCCGATGCGGCGGCGGTTTGGCGCGCGGGGCGCGTTGTTGCTGGCGATGACCTGCGACGGGGCGGCTTATGTCGGGATGGCGCTGATCGGTCAGGGCTGGATGGCCTTTGCGCTGATGCCCCTGTTCGCCTTGGGCGGCAGCGCCATGCCGATCCTGCAATCGGAACTGTCCGAACGGGTGGATGGCGACCGGCAGGGCGCGCTGATGGGGCTGATCACCAGCCTGACCAGTTTCGTTTCAATCTTCGGCCCCGTGACGATCAGCCTGATCTATTTCGCCAGCCGTCCGCATTTTCCGGGCCTGATCTGGGTGCTTGCGGCGGCGGGGTATCTCTTGTGCCTGCCCCTGCTGCGTCGGGCCACCAAGGACAGGGCGGCCGCACCCCCGGCGGCAAGCCTGCCATAGCCCGCGCCGGGGAAAACCTGCTTGCCATTGCCGCCGCGCCGGGGAAAGTGCAGGGAAGCGGGCAAGGTGAGACGGAAGGAAGTGGCGATGTTCGGTTGGTTCAATCGGGGGCGGAAATGGCTGCGGCGCGGCGGCGTGGCGCTGGGTCTGGTCATCGCGGGCGTCACCGCCTTTTTCGTCTATTACCACCCGCCGATGCGGCTGATGCCCGCGCCGTTGATCTTTCAGGACAGCGGGCTGGATTTCACCGACCGCGCGCCGGATCTGGTGGATGGCAGTCAGATCGAGATCTTCTACGCCACAAACCGCCTGCCGGTAGGGCCGCGCGACAACCGGATCTATTCGGTCGTGCCGGATTTCCGGCTGCATCTGGGCACGGCGCATCTGCGCATCGGGGCAGAGGGCACGACGCTGGCGCAGATTTATGAATGGTCAACGCGGGCCGGATCGGATGACCGGCCCTTTGTCTATCTGGACCGGATGCAAGAAACCGCGCTGCTGCCCGAGGGCGCGGACCCGGCAGAGCCAGAGTCGGACGCCTGGTTTGCAGAGATTGACGCAGCCCTGGCGCAAAGCCGGGTGAAGGATGTGCTGGTCTATGTTCACGGTGCCAACACGACCGTTGAACGCGCGGCGGGGCAAGCCTCGCAGATCGCGCATTTCTCGGGGCGCAGCGCGGTGGTGGTGCTGTTTGCCTGGCCCACGGCAGAGAATTTCCTGCGCTATCCGCGCGATATCCGCAACGCCTTTGGGGCGGCGCCGCATCTGGCGGAATTGATTGCGCATCTGGCGGCACGGACGCAGGCCGAAAAGATCAACGTGATGACCTACAGCGCCGGGGGAACGGTGGGCAGCGACGGGCTGGCCGAACTGGCCCATGGCAATCCAGAGGCCGCGGCGCGGTTGGGAGAGGTGTATCACGCCGCACCGGATGCGGATTTCGCCGGGTTTGTCGATGATCTGGCGGTCTATGGCCCCTATGCGCAGCGGGTGACGACGGCGGCCAATCTGGGCGATTCCGCGCTGCGGCTGGCGGCGGCGGTGAACCGGGGGTCGCGCGCCGGGCGGCCGGACCTGCGCGATCTGTCGCCAGAGGCGGCGCAGTGGCTGCTGGGGGCGGCGGGGTCGCTGGGGATGGAGTTCCTGCATATCAGCCCCGACACGATGGTGGAAACCTCGGCAACCTCGCACACCTTCTGGTACGACGACCCTTGGGTCAGCAGCGATCTGCTGGTGACGCTGTTGTTTCACCTGACCCCGGCAGAGCGGGGCTTGGTGCGGCAGGTGTCGCCCTCGGGCGCGGAGTATTGGGAGTTTCCGGCGGACTTCCCCGATCAAGTGAAGGCGCTGCGCGATCGGCTGGTGGCGGCGTTCCGGGCGGGGACGGGGGGATAGGGGAGAGTCGGGGTGAACCCGACCTACGGCGTCCCGGGTTGGGACACGCCTGTTTTCATATTTGAATCAATGGGGTGTGGTGCGGGTTAACCCCGCGTTTACCACATCCTAAAGCCTGTCTGGTTAACACGGAATCGAAAATCGCTGCCTCTCGCATGCGCTCGAACGCGAATTTCGATCAGCATGCTTCTATGAAAACCAGACAGACGCTAGCGCCCCGCGATGCGGCGGGCGACCTCGCGGTAGGTCAGGTCATGTTCAAACGCGCCGGTTTGCAGAAAGGCCATCACCTGCGCGATCACCAGCGGGTTGTTCATCATGAAAGTGTGGCTGACCGGCAGAACGATGTGATCCTGCATACCGTCCACCATGGTGCTTGCCACCGACACCTTGCCATCATCCGGCCCGTCGATCAGGCTGGAAAACAACGGGTTGAGCGAGACATTGCCCGCGATCACCCCCAGTTCGAAATCGACGCTGCCGAATTGCGCCATCACGCCATCGGGTTTGGTGCCTAACTCCAACCCCGCAGGGCCGGTGATGACGCGGTAAAGCGCCATATCGCCGAACACATCCACAATCTCGGAACCCTGGTTCGGCGGCGCCAGCATGACGACGCGGCCCATATTGGCCGGGCGGTTCTGCGCAAGCCAGCCGCGCACCAGAATCCCGCCCATCGAATGAGTGACAAAGTTCACCCGCGCCTCACCACATTCGGCGACGGCCTCGCCGACATAGCCCAGCAGATTGGCGATGGTGGTTTCGCGCGAGGGATAATCCAGCGAAACAACGTGATAGCCCGCCGCCCCCAGCATCTGATCCAGCAACAACAGCGAGGATTCGCTGCGCCCCAGCCCATGGATCAGCACCACGCAATCGCCAGAGGTGCTGACCTCTGCCGTTTGTGCGGCAAGGCTGGCGGGCAGAAGGGCGGCAAGCATGGCAAACCAGGCCTTGCTGCGGGGAAGCAGTCGCAACAGCGACAAGAAAGGGCGGCGCGGGGGGGTGGGATTCGTAACCATGCCGGAAACCTACCCCGCCGCCCCGGTTGAGGCGAGTCTGATATGGCCAAACGGGCGGACGTTTCGCCACGGCGGGCCAATTTGTCCGGCAGCCGGTGCAGGTCAGGGGGTGTTGTTGATCACGCCTTCCAGCCAAGGCAGAAAGCTGGATATCCGGGTATAGGCCGAAAACAGCGCGGTTTCCTCGCAGCCTTCGCCAGTCGCGGCGGTCAGGCCCCAACTGACAACGCCCGCCTGAACATAGGTGCCATCCTCCAGCGGCACCACCAGGGGACCGCCGCTGTCGCCGGAACAGGCGGTCTTGCCGCCCTCGAACGAGCCGGAACACAGCATGTTCTTGCTCATCGGTTGTGGCGCGCGGGCAATCAGATCATCCCATATCGCATAGGCGTCGTCGTCATTCAGGCTAAGCGCATTGACAGCATAGCCAAAGCCATCGGCGGCAACCTCGGCGCGGGCCTGCATCAGGGTCTGATTGCACTGATCGCGGTCCATCATCTGGATTTCGGTTTCATGCAGGGCGTTGGGGTGGCTGCCGCCCTCTAGCAGGCCCCAGCCGGTGACGATGGTGATGACGCCGGGGCTGTCGATCATATCGCCAAATTCGGCATCCGGCACCTGAATGGTGGCGTAGGGAACGCGGGGTTTGCGGGCAAGTTTGATCAGGGCGATGTCATAATCAAAGCCGGTGCCAACATAATCGGGGTGGCGGAAGATCTGATCTGCCGGGATGACCTCGCCGCTGCCCGCCTCGATCACGTTCGATCCGACAAAGACCGAAAGCGCGCCCGGGTCCAGATCGCCCCAATCGCCGTTGTCGTCCTGCATATGGACGCAATGCGCCGCCGTCAGCACCCATTTGTCAAGGATCAGCGAGCCGCCGCAGAACTGCGCATCGGGGTTCACCGGCATGCCTGTAACCAGCAAGGCAACCTGCCAGGGCCAGGCACCGTCGGCAGACAGTTTGCCACCCACCACCTTGCCACCGCCCGCCGCGGCGGCTTTGGCCTCAAACGCGGCCTTTGCGCCGGATTTCGCCCAGGAAAACGGCGCGGCGGCGGGTTTGGCAAAGCTGGGTTTGGTTTCGGCCATGGCGGCAGGTGCCAGCAGCACAAATGCCAGTCCCGCCAAAGTGAGTCCTGCTTTGATCATGTTTGCGCCCTCCTATTCATATGGCACCACCCGCACCATCTGTCTTAGCAGAAACAGTGCGGCAGGTTTGCTGGAAAATCCACGCGATGCGGTGTCTGGGTCTGGCTCCAGCGTGGCCGCGAACCAGCCTGCGGTATCCGTGCCGCGCGGCGTGTCCGGTTCGGCCAGCCGGGTCAGATCAACCCGCGCCGCCCCCGGCTCTGCCGGGACGGCCAGCACGAAGATCTGGTCCATCGCCGCCGGGCCGGGCGTGATCACCACCCCGGCGCGCAGCTTTTCGCCCGGCGCCAGACGGTTGGACAGGCCCTGCTTTGGCCAGACCGGGGTGATGCTGAAATCAGCGTTGAAATAAAGGATCGACACATCCAGATCGCGGCCCGAGGTGTTTCTTGCCGCCAGCCACAACTGATCGCAAGGATGCAGGCCAAGGGCGGGCTCGATCCCCTGCGCCGGACCCGGCGCGGCGCAACCGCTGGCGGTTTCGGCGGCGGGTTTGGCCTGCCAGGTCAACGAAAGCGCGGGCGTGCCGGTCAGGCTGCGGCCCGCGACGGCGGCGAAAAGCCGTTGCAGGCGCAGGGAATGGGCGGCGAGGTCGGTGACACGGGCCAGCGCATCGGCCTCCGTCTCACCGGGTTGCAGGGTGATGCGGGGGGTGGAGTTCGGGCCAAACGGGTCCAGCACGCCCTCTGCTCCGGCAAGGGCGACGGTGCCGCCGGTCAGGATCGGCACCAGATCGGCCGCCGTTTCCCCCGGGCCAAGGGCTGCGCGCCAGCGGCTGTAGTCGGC
>CAMFLG010000122.1 GCA_945957495.1 uncultured Pseudorhodobacter sp.
AAAGCCTGTCTGGTTAACACGGAATCGAAAATCGCTGCCTCTCGCATGCGCTCGACCGCGAGTTTCGATCAGCATGCTTCCATGAAAACCAGACAGACGGTAGACGGCGGCTGCGTCGAGCAAAGAACATTGGCCGTGATAGCTCGACTTATCGCTATGGGCACATTGCGGATGCCGACCAAAAGGCTGAACAAAGGGCGGCGGCTGACCGCCGGGTGGGCGCAGCAACCGTCGCTTTAGGCGCTTTATGGACCCGCCTCTTCCCCCGAATTTCTGCTGGTGACGTTGCAGAAGCTCCGCCCGAGGGGTCGGTCAGGCGCTGCCCGGCGGGCTTCGCCCTTGATTCCGGGCGGAAGTGGGGCCGGGGATGAGGCTGCGACAGATTCTCCCCCTTTCAGCCCACCTAATCCCTCGGACGGTTCGACGGATAGACGCCAAGCACCTGCATTTCAGAGGTGAAATAGCGCAACTCTTCCATGGCGCGTTGCACATTGGCGTCGTCGGGGTGGCCTTCGATATCGGCATAAAACTCTGTCGCGGTGAAGGAGCCGCCGACCATATAGCTTTCCAGCTTGGTCATGTTGATGCCATTGGTGGCAAACCCGCCCATCGCCTTGTACAGCGCCGCCGGAATGTTGCGCACGCGGAAGATGAAGGTGGTCATCATGTGATCCGACCGGCGCGACAGGTTGGGTTCGCGCGCCATCACCAGAAACCGCGTGGTGTTGTTGGCATTGTCCTCGATATGGCGGGCCAGCACATCCAGCCCGTAAATCTCGGCGGCCAGTTCACTTGCCAGCGCGGCCTTGGTCTTGTCGCCACCTTCGGCGACCTCGCGCGCGGCGCGGGCATTGTCGGAACTGACCTTGCCGCGAATGGCATGGCGGCGCAGAAACCCTGCGCATTGCGGCAGGATCACCACATGGCCATGCGCCTCTTTCACGTCCTCGACCCGCGCGCCGGGCACGCCCAACAGGTTCACATGCACGCGCACGAACGCCTCATCGACGATGTGCAGGCCCGAACGGGGCAGCAACGAATGCACATCCGCCACCCGGCCATAGGTCGAGTTTTCCACCGCAAGCATGCCCAGATCAACCTCGCCGCTGCGGGTTTTCTCGACCACTTCTTCAAACGTGGTGCAGGGCACAACCTCCATCTCGGGCCGGGCTTGACGGCAGGCCTGATCCGAATAGGCTCCAAGTTCCCCTTGAAAGGCGATGCGTCCTGCCATTTTGACACCCACTGTTGCAAAAACCCCCGCTTAGCGGCGCTTCGCCGCGCTAGTACACCTTGAAAGAGGACGGGGGAAGCGGATAGATAGCCTCAAATCAGGTTTCGGCCCCACCAGCCGCAAGGAAGGCGCGACATGTTCGATACGATGAAAATGACGAAAGCAGTTGGCGGCGTCTGTGGCGCGCTCTTGGTGTTTCTGTTGATCGCCTGGGCTGGCGAGGCGATTTTCAATCCGGGTGAGGAATTGACCGGTGAAGAACCTGCGCCGCAAGCCTACGCGATTGACACCGGCGAAGCCGAAGCCGCCACCGATACCGCAGCCGATGCTGGCCCGGCCTTTGCCGAGGTTTTTGCCGCCGCCGATCCGGCCGCTGGCGAGAAGGTTTTCAAGAAATGCGCCTCTTGCCACGCCGTTGACGGCGCCAACAAGACCGGCCCGCACCTGAACGGCGTTGTCGGCCGGGCACGCGGCTCTGTCGAGGGCTTTGCATATTCGGACGGCATGGCATCTGACCACAATCCCTGGACCCCGGAAGCGCTGGATCTGTTCCTGACCAACCCGAAAGCCGACGTTGCGGGCACCAAGATGACCTTCGCTGGCCTGCCCAAGGTGCAGGACCGCGCCAACGTCATCGCCTACCTTGCAACGCTGCAATAATCCGGCGCGATCTGTGCCTGAAAGGCCGCCCTTCGGGGCGGCTTTTTTCATTCACGCGCCCATCACACAATCGCGCCTTGTGGCATGGCGGGCATCGCGTTTAGCATATGCGGCAAAGTCGGGCGGCAGATGCCGAACCAAGCGGGAGAGCGGGATGAACCAAAAGATGCAGGCGCGCGCAGTCGCGGCGGATCGGGCAGGCTTGGCCTTGCGGTTTGGGGCGGGTTTTCTGGCACTGACAGCGGCGGTCTGGACCTTTGCCGCACGGGCCGAGGATCAGAAGATCATCATCGCGCACGGCATCTCTACCTTCGGCAATCTGAAATACCCGGCTGATTTCAAACATCTGGATTATGTGAACCCCGATGCCCCCAAGGGTGGCGAAATCTCGGAATGGGCGCCCGGCACATTTGATTCCCTGAATCCCTACTCGGTCAAAGGTGTGGCGGCATCGTTGTCGTCCATCTTTTACGAATCAATCCTGTCCAGCACAGCGGATGAAATCGGCGCCGCCTACTGCCTGATGTGCGAAACCATGGAATACCCCGAGGATCGGTCCTGGGTGATCTTCCATCTGCGCCATGACGTGAAATTCTCGGACGGTTCGCCGATGACAGCTGCCGATGTGGTGTTCAGCTATGAATTGTTCCGCGACAAGGGCATCGCCGAATATCGTTCGGTGTTCAACGACAAGTTCCAGTCGGTCGAGGCGCTGGATGATTACACGGTGAAGTTTACCTTCACCCCCGGAACGCCCTTTCGTGACATGCCCGCCACCGCAGGCAGTCTGACGGTCGTTTCGAAGGCAGATTACGAGGCGAACAAGCGCGATCTGGAAGAGTCCAGCCTGCAGCCCATGCTTGGCACCTCGCCCTATGTGCTGGACAGCATGAAGCCCGGCCAGCAGATCATCTACAAACGCAACCCCGACTATTGGGGCAAGGATCACCCGCTGCAAATCGGTCAGAACAACTTTGACCGCATCCGCATCGAATATTTCGGCGATGACACGGCCGCGCTGGAGGCGTTCAAATCCGGCGTCTACACTTTCCGCAACGAAAACTCGTCCAAACAATGGGCGACGGCCTATGACTTTGCCAATATGAAGAACGGTTCGGTGGTGAAGGCCGAACTGCCGAACGGCAATATCGCCTCGGGGCAGGCCTTCCTGTTCAACCTGCGGCGCGAGAAGTTTCAGGATCCGCGTGTGCGCGAGGCGCTTGCGCTGATGTTCAACTTTGAATGGTCGAACCAGACGCTGTTCTATGGCCTGTATGACCGGATCAATTCGATCTGGGACAACACCGCCATGGCGGCGACCGGCCCGGCCACCCCGGCACAGGCGGCGATTTTGCAGCCGCTGATTGATCAGGGCCTGCTGCCCGCCTCGATCCTGACGGACGACGCGGTGATGGCGCCGGTATCCAAGGCCGACAAGGGGCTGGACCGGGGCAATCTGCGCCGCGCCTCGGCCCTGCTGGACGATGCCGGTTGGGCCGTGGGCGATGACGGCATGCGCCGCAACGCCAAGGGCGACACCTTGAAGGTCGAATTTCTGGAAGACAGCCCTGCCTTTGAACGGGTGATCAGCCCTTACGTTGAAAACCTGCGTGCGCTTGGGGTGGATGCATCCCTGGTGATGGTGGACCCGGCACAGATGAGCCAGCGCAGCGATCCGCCCAGCTTTGATTTCGACATCATCGTCGGCAATGCCGTGAATGGCGGCTACGAACCGGGCAGCGAATTGAAACAGGCCTGGTCCTCGGTCACGGCGAACAACTCTACCCGCAACCGCGCCGGGGTGGCCGACCCTGCGGTGGACAAGATCCTTGATCTGGTCGAGGCTGCCCAAACCCGCGAAGAGCTGGACGTGGTCATCCAATCGCTGGACCGCGTGCTGCGTCATATCCGGTTCTGGGTGCCGCAATGGTACAAGAACGTCTATACCGTCGCCTATTATGACCAATACGACCACCCTGAAACCCTGCCGCCCTATGCCTTGGGCGAAACCAGCTTCTGGTGGTATGACGCGGACAAGGCGGCGAAACTGAAGTCTGCAGGCGTGCTGAAATAACCGATGCTGGCCTATATCCTTCGCCGTCTGCTTTTGGTGATCCCGACGCTGTTCGGCATCATGGTGGTCAACTTTTCGCTGACGCAATTTGTCCCCGGCGGCCCCTTCGATCAGATCGAGGCGCGGCTGGAGGGCGAGGGCGATTCCCTCAAGGCAGTCACCGGCAACAGTGGCGGCGATCCGGGCGCGGAAAGCGGCGACAAGGGCTATGTCGGCGCGCGCGGCCTGCCGCCCGAATTCCGCGCCAAGCTGGAGGTTGAGTTCGGCTTTGCCCGCTTTATCTGCCCCGAGGGTTATGAAGGCACGCCGATCCAGCAGGCAAAGGACTGCAAGAAAGAGATGATCCCGCCGGTCGAGCGGTTCTTCATCATGATGGGCAAATTCGTCCGCTTTGATTTCGGCCAAAGCTATTTCCGGTCGCAAAGCGTGATGGGGCTGGTCGCGGAAAAGCTGCCGGTTTCAATCACGCTGGGTCTGTGGACGACACTGATCGCCTATATGGTGTCGATCCCCCTTGGCATCCGCAAGGCGGTGCGCGACGGGTCAAGCTTTGACAGTTGGACCAGCGGCATCATCATCGCGGCCTATGCCATTCCGGGGCTGTTGGTGGCGGTGATGCTGCTGGTGCTGTTCGCAGGCGGTTCCTATTGGAAGATTTTCCCCCTGCGCGGCCTGACTTCTGACAACTTTGCGGAATTGTCGATGATCGGAAAGGCGCTGGATTATCTGTGGCACATCACCCTGCCCGTCACTGCCATGACCATCGCCTCATTCGCCACGCTAACCTTGCTGACCAAGAACAGCTTTCTGGACGAGATCAAAAAGCAATATGTGATGACCGCACGCGCCAAGGGCCTGTCGGAAAGCCGGGTGCTTTATGGCCATGTTTTCCGCAACGCCATGCTGATCGTGATTGCGGGCTTTCCGGCGCTGTTCATCTCGGTGTTCTTTGGCGGCAGCCTGATCATCGAAACCATCTTTTCCTTGGATGGGCTGGGCCAGCTTGGCTATAAATCCGCGGTTGAACGCGACTATCCGGTGATCTTCGGCACGCTGTTCGCCTTTGGCCTGATGGGGCTGGTGGTGGGGATCATTTCCGATCTGATGTATGTCTGGGTTGACCCCCGGATTGATTTTGAACGGAGGGGATGATGGCCTTATCCCCCCTGAACCAACGCCGCTGGCGCAACTTCAAATCCAACCGCCGCGCCTTTTACTCGCTGATCCTGTTTTCGATCCTGTTCGGCGTGTCGCTGTTTGCCGAGGTGCTGGCCAATGACAGGCCGCTGTTGGTGAATTATCGCGGCGAATGGCGGATGCCCTTCCTGCGGTTCTATTCCGAGGCGGATTTCGGCGGCGATTTCAAGACCGAGGCGAATTACAAATCGCCAGAGGTGCAATGCCTGATCATTTCAGGAGGAATGATCGAGTGTTTTGACGATCCCGAAGGTATCCTGTCTGCAATCCATGAAGGCGCATACGCCGATGGACTAGAAGGCGTAAAACTTGGCTGGATCATCTGGCCGCCGATCCCGTTTTCCTACAACACCATCAACGATCTGGGCGGTCAGGCCGCCCCATCTGCCCCCGACAGCACGCATTGGCTGGGCACCGATGACACCAGCCGCGACGTGCTGGCGCGGGTGATCTATGGCTTCCGCCTGTCGGTGGCCTTTGCGCTGATCGTCACCGTGCTGACCTCTGCCATCGGCATCGCGGCGGGGGCGGTGCAGGGCTATTTCGGCGGCAAGGTTGACCTGATCTTTCAGCGCGTGCTGGAAATCTGGGGCGGCACGCCCGAACTTTACGTCATCATCATCGTGTTTTCGGTCTGGCAGCGCAGCTTCTGGATTTTGATCGCACTGATGGTGGCCTTTGGCTGGACACGGCTGATCGGCATCGTGCGCGCCGAATTCCTGCGGGCGCGGAATTTCGAATATGTCCGCGCCGCGCGGGCCTTGGGCGTCAAGGACCGGGTGATCATGTTCCGCCATGTGCTGCCCAATGCCATGGTGGCCACGTTGACCATGCTGCCCTTCGTGGTGTCAGGCACCATCGGGTCGCTGGCGGCGCTGGATTATCTGGGCTTTGGCCTGCCGCCCTCGCTGCCGTCGCTGGGCCAGCTGTCGCGGCAGGCGCAACAAAACCTGCAAATGCCCTCGCTCGCCTTCACTGCGTTCTTCACCTTTGCCATCATGCTGTCGCTGTTGGTCTTCATCTTTGAAGGCGTCCGCGATGCGTTCGATCCCAGAAAGACCTTTCAATGAGCGTGGTTCTGGAGGTTTCCGATCTGAACATCGCCTTCCGGCATGAGGGCCGAGAGGTGTCCGCCGTCCGCCATGTCAGCTTTACCGTTTCCAAAGGCGAAACGGTGGCGCTGGTGGGCGAAAGCGGATCGGGCAAGTCGATCACGGCGCTGTCCACGGTGGGGCTGTTGCCCGATAGCGCCCATGTCACGGGATCGGTGCGCTATCTGGGCCGCGAAATGGTCGGCGCCAGCCCGTCCGAACTGCGCCGGGTGCGCGGCAATGACATCAGTTTCATCTTTCAGGAACCGATGACCTCGCTGAACCCGCTGCACACCATCGAACGGCAGTTGACCGAAAGTCTGGGCCTGCATCAGGCCCTGACCGGGGCTGCGGCGCGTGCCCGCGCGCTGGAACTGCTGAACAAGGTCGGCATCCGCGACGCTGAAAGCCGCCTGTCCGCCTATCCGCATCAGCTTTCCGGCGGTCAACGCCAGCGCGTGATGATCGCCATGGCGCTGGCCAATGGCCCGGACCTTTTGGTGGCGGATGAGCCCACCACCGCGCTGGACGTGACGATTCAGGCACAAATTCTGGAACTGCTGGCCGACTTGAAACGGTCAGAAAACCTCAGCCTTCTGTTCATCACCCATGATCTGGGCATCGTGCGCCGCATTGCCGACCGGGTCTGCGTCATGCAGGGCGGCGAGATTGTGGAACAGGGCCCGACGGGAGAGATATTTGCCAATCCCCAGCACCCCTACACGCAAAAACTGCTGGCCGCCGAACCGCAGGGCCGCCCCGATCCGGTGCCCGCCGACGCCCCGGTGATCGTTCAGGCGGAAAAGCTGCGGATCTGGTTTCCGATCACACAAGGCTTCCTGCGCACCGTCACCGGCCATGTGAAGGCGGTGAACGAGGCGACGTTTTCCGTCCGCGCCGGGGAAACCCTTGGCATTGTGGGCGAAAGCGGGTCGGGCAAGACCACACTGGCGCTGGCCATCCTGCGGCTGATCCCGGCAGAGGGGCGTGTGGTGTTTCTGGGGCAGAATGTGCTGGGCCTTTCGCCCGCGCAGATGCGCCCGCACCGCCGCGACATGCAGATCGTGTTCCAAGACCCGTTCGGCAGCCTGTCCCCCCGGATGACCGCCGCACAGATCATCGCCGAAGGTCTGGGCGTGCATGGGCTTGAACCGGGCCGCAACCGCGATCAGATGGTGGCCGAGATCATGGCCGAAGTTGGCCTCGATCCGGCCATGGCGCCGCGCTATCCGCATGAATTCTCGGGGGGTCAGCGCCAGCGCATCGCCATCGCCCGCGCGATGATCCTGCGGCCAAAGCTGGTGGTGCTGGACGAACCGACATCCGCGCTGGATATGACCGTTCAGGTGCAGATCGTCGATCTTCTGCGCGACCTGCAGCGCAAATGGGGGCTGGCCTATGTGTTCATCAGCCACGATCTGCGCGTGGTGCGCGCGCTGGCGCATAAGGTTCTGGTGATGAAGGATGGCGATGTGGTTGAATCCGGCCCCGGCGCCGACCTCTTTGCCAACCCGCAGACCGATTACACTCGCGCCCTGATGGCGGCGGCCTTCGGGCCGGGACACCGGCCATGAAGATCCTGTTCGTCCACCAGAACTATCCCGGCCAATTCCTGTATCTGGCGCCCGAACTGGCCAAGCGCGGCCACGACTGCCTTGCGCTGACCGATGCGGGCAACAACCGGGCCTCCACCGTCAAAGTGGTGAAATACAAACACGACGCCCAGCCCGTCGATGCGGCCGCCACAAGGCTGGGCCGGAACTACACCACGATGAGCGATCGCGGCGTGTCCGTCGCGCGCGCGGCGCTGCAGATGCGCAATCAGGGCTATATTCCCGATGTCATCTTCGGCCATTCCGGCTGGGGCGAGACGCTGTTCCTGAAAGAGGTCTGGCCCG
>CAMFLG010000123.1 GCA_945957495.1 uncultured Pseudorhodobacter sp.
TATCCCACCCGACAGGCGGCGGAACCGGGCGACGGCGTTGTTGTAGACGATGACGATGCAGAAGGTTGCATGGCCCAGAATGATCGTCAGCGTCGAATAGGAAATGTCGGCGGTGGAAAACGCTGCGCGCAAGCTCATGCCGGTGATCACGCCGGGCAGGGCGATGGGCAACAGGATCAAAAGTGAGATCTGTTCACGCCCAAAGAAATGCGCCTTCGACATCGCAGCCGAAATCAGTGTGCCGAGGAGCAGCGCCACAACGGTAGACAGCGCGGCCACCTGCAGCGACAGGTAGAGCGGCGGCCAGATATCGGGCCGGTTCCACGCCACTGCGAACCATTTCAGCGTGAGGCCCGGCGGCGGAAAGGCAAAGGAGCGTTCTTCGGTGGTGAAGGCGTAAAGGAAGATGATCAGGATCGGCAGATGCAGGAACAACAGCCCCGCAGTCGCGCCCAGTTTCAGCCCAAAGGTGGGACGATCAGATTGCATCGAACGCCCCCGCGCGTTTGGCCAGTGTCAGGTAAATCAACATGATGACGATGGGCACCACGGCAAAGGCGGCGGCCAGCGGCACGTTCCCGGCGGTGCCCTGCAACTGGTACACCGCCATGCCGATGAAACTGGAGGAATTGCCGATGATCTGCGGGATGATGTAATCGCCCATCGTCAGAGAGAAGGTAAAGATCGACCCGGCGATCACCCCCGGCATGGCCAGCGGCAGGATCACCGTGCGGAAAGTCTGCGCGCGGGTGGCGCCAAGATCGGCCGAGGCCTCCAGCATGGTGGTGGGCACCCGTTCCAGCGAAGCCTGCATCGGCAGGATCATGTAGGGCAGCCAGATGTAGACAAAGACCAGAAACATGCCGATGTAACTGGTGGACAGCGAATTGCCCCCGACGACGGGCAGCGCCAGCACCGCATCCAGCAGACCGCCGGTGTGGGTGGCGTTCGCGGCCCATGTGACGATGCCTTCCTTGGCGAGGATCAGTTTCCAGGCGTAGACCTTGACCAGATAAGACGACCACAAGGGCAACATCACCCCCAGATAGAAGGCGGCCTTCCAGCGCCCCTTGGCAAAGCGCGCGGCGTAATAGGCGATGGGAAAGGCGACGATGGCCGAGGCCAGCGTGACCGCCCCTGCCATCGAGATCGTGCGCAGGATGATGTAAAGGTTCTGCGGTTTCAGCAGTTGCGCATAGGTTTTCAGGGTGAATTCCGGCACCACGACACCGGAAAAATCGTCAATGGAATAAAAGCTTTGCAGCAAGAGTGCGATGAGCGAGCCAAGATAGACCACCCCCAGCCAGACCAAGGGCGGGGTGATCAGCAGGACCAGCAGCAGCCTCGGTTTGCGCCAGAACAGCGCGGTCAGCCGGTCTGCCAGTGATCTGGCGGGGAAAACCGCGCTCATGGCCGTACCCCGTGTCGGTGCGTGAGGATCACGCACCCTACCGCAGATGTCCGGGCGGGGTGCTGCGGCAGAGTGCGGAAGCCTCCGGCGGGAATATTTGGTGCCAAGATGAAGGGGGCGGGCATCAGGCTTCGTCCATGATATGCAGGGCGGTGGCATCAAAGCCAAGGCGGATCTGGCTGCCGGGTTCGGGAAGCGGTTGGCCCGCGGGCAGGATCGCGCCGATATCCGCCTCGCCCACCTTCAGGTTCACGCGATGCGCAGCGCCCAGATAGCGCAAGGCGGTGACGGTGCCCTGCAAGCGGCCCTCGGGGTCGATGCGCAGCGATTCCGGGCGCAGCGATGCCCATTTTTCCGGCCCGCCCAGACTGCGGGTCAGGGCAGGTGGCAAGACGTTGGAGGAACCTACGAAATCCGCGACAAAGCGGGTGCGGGGTTTGGCATAGACATCTTCCGGCGTGCCGATCTGTGCGATCTTGCCATTGTTGAACACGGCAAGGCTGTCGGCCATCGACAGGGCCTCGTGCTGATCATGCGTCACAAAGACGAAGGTGATGCCAAGGCGTTGTTGCAGGGCGCGTAATTCGTCCTGCATCGCCTCGCGCAGTTTCAGGTCCAGCGCGCCCAAGGGTTCATCCAGCAGCAAGACGCGCGGTTCGTTGACCAGTGCACGGGCAAGGGCGACGCGCTGACGCTGGCCACCGGAAAGCTGACCGGGTTTGCGGCTGCCATAGGCATCAAGATGCACAAGGGCCAGCATTTCGTCCGCCTTGGCATAGCGCTGGGCGCGGCCCATGCCCTTGACCATCAACCCATAAGCCACGTTGTCGCGCACATTCATATGCGGGAACAGCGCGTAATCCTGAAACACCGTGTTGACGTTGCGCAGATGTGGCGGCGTGGCCGAGACGTTTTCGCCAAAGATGCAAATCTCGCCCGCCGTGGGCGATTCAAAGCCGGAAATCAGCCGCAGGCAGGTGGTTTTGCCAGACCCGGAGGGCCCGAGCATGGCAAAGAACGCGCCTTCGGCGATGGACAAATCGACGCCGTCCACCGCCTTGACGGGGGCAGAGGCGGGGCCGAAATGACGGGAGACGGCGCGGAATTCAACGGCTGTGGTCATGGGAACAGATCTCTGGCCGCGGAGAAGGGGAGACGCGGGGATTTCCCCCGCGCCGTTGGAACCTGGGGTAGGCTGTCCTGCGCCTTTGGCGCGGGTTGACCCACCGCTGCCGGGGGCGTCAGTTGCCGCCGACAACGCCCATGTAATCGGACACCCAGGTGGCATAGGGCACGCAAGCGTCGTCGCCTGCCGCACATTTGGCAACCGGGGTTTTCCAGAAGCTGATCTTGTCAAAGGTTTCGATGCCGTTGGCGGTGCAACCCTCTGCCGTCTGCATGCCCGACCCATCGGTGCAAGCCTCTGGCACCACCGGGTTCGACCCGAACCACACCGACACATCCGATTGCAGATTGGAGTTCAGCGTGTGCTCCATCCACAGGTAGGAACAGGTCGGGTTGGCGGCATCGGTGGCCATCATCGTTGTGTCGGCCCAGCCGGTTGCACCCTCGGCGGGGATGGTCGATGCGATCGGCGCACCTTCGCCCACCAACAGGTTGACCTGATAGGGCCAGGAGCCCGAGGCCACGACGCCTTCGTTCTTGAAGTCATCGGTCTGGATGGTGGCGTCATGCCAATAGCGGCTGACCAGCTTGCGCTGACCGCGCAGCAGGTCGAGTGCTGCGGCATATTGGTCGGGCGTCAGCTCATAGGGGTCGGTGATGCCCAGTTCCGGCTTGGCGGTTTTCAGATACAGCGCCGCATCGGCGATATAGATCGGGCCGTCATAGGCCTGCACCCGGCCTTCGTTGGATTTGCCATCGGGCAGGTCCATCGCCTCGAACACGATGTTCCAGGATTTCGGCGCCTCTTTGTACACTTCGGTGTTGTACATCAGCACGTTCGGGCCCCACTGATAGGGCACGCCGTAATGCACGCCATCCACGGTATGCCAAGGCGCATCCTGCAGGCGTTTGTCCACCTTGCCCCAGGACGGGATCAGCGCGGTGTTGATCGGCTGCACCTTGCCGCCAGCGACCAGACGCAGCGAGGCATCGCCTGAGGCCGTCACAAGATCAAACCCGCCGCCGTTCATCAGGGCCACCATCTCGTCCGAGGTGTTGGCGGTTTTCACGTTCACTTTGCAGCCCGAAGCGGCCTCGAACTTTGTGACCCAGTCATAGGCCGCATCGGATTCGCCGCGTTCGATATAGCCGGGCCAGGCGACGATGTTCACCTGACCTTCAGGCGTGCCAAGGGCGGCCACCTGCGCAAGGGCGGGCACAACGGCGGTGACAAGGGCGAGGGCAGAGGTGGCCAGAAGCTTGAGGGTTGGCATAAAGAAAACTCCCATTGGATTGCTGCGCCGCGCGGGGCACGGCAGCCGGATTCCCGGTCATCCGCGCAGGGTAATTGGATTTGATCAATTCGCAAATATAAAACGCGGAAAGGTGGTATCGGTTCTACCGATGGCTTGGCCCTGCGCAGGGTGGGCAATATTGCCCACCTTACCGGGTGGGAATGGCGCTTTGCGCGCTGCGGATGAAATTGAGCGCGGGTTCGGACAGCGGCGCGCCCCGGCGCCACGCCAGACCCACCTGCACCGAGGGCAGATCGCCCGACACATCGCGGATGCCGATGCGGTCGCCTTCCAGGCTCCATGGCCGGTAGACCAGGCTGGGCAGGATCGCGAGGCCCGCGCCGGTGGCGACAAGGCTGCGCACCGCCTCGACCGAACGGGTGCGGAAGGCGATCTGCGGTTTCACCGCCAGGGATTGCATCAGATGGCGGGTGGATTCCTCGATCTCATCCACCATCAGTTGAATCAGCGGCTGGCCTGCAAGGTCGTCCAGAGCGATGGTTTCCTGATCGGTCAGCGCATGGCCCAAGGGCAGCCACAGTCGGTAGGGCGACACCAGCAGGGTTTCCACGTTCAGCGCCATGCGGTCCTTGACCGATGAGGTCAGCAGCACCGCCACGTCCAACTCGCCCCCGATCAGCAGATGCTGCAGGTAATCGCCATTGTCCTCGATCACATTCAACGCGATCTGCGGATAGGCGCGGCGATAACGTTGCAGGATATCCGACAGCACATAGCCTGCCACAAGACTGGTCACACCCAGCGACAGTTTGCCGGGCAGCGGACCCGCCTCTTCCTGAAAGGCCGCGCGGGCGGTGGCGACATCGGCCAGGATCTGCCGGGCGTGGCGCAGAAAGGCCGAACCCTTGTGGGTGATCTGCAGCCCTCGTGCCAGCCGGTCGAACAGGGTTATGCCCAGATCATCCTCCAGCGCGCGGATGGCCTCGGTCACAGAGGATTGCGAGATGGACATGGCCTGCGCCGCCCCCGTGACCGACCCGGCCTCGGCGGCAGCGATGAAGAATTGCAGCTGGCGCAGGGTGAAGGCCATAGGGCTCGCTGGTTGAAAGGGCCGGGGGCTGTCTGCCCCCCGCGACAGAGGTTACTTGGACCGATGGCGCAACCACTGTCGCACCCCGAGGATATTTGGGAACAGATGAAAGACGAAGGTTGTTCAGGGGCGCCGCCGCGGGCCAATCGCCGGGTGCGTCAGCCCTTGGCCATTTCGGCCACCAGCGCGGCGTGATGTTGGGTGACAAGCGCCTCATAGGCGGCAAGGCGGGCGGCGGTGAAGTGGTGCTCCTCGGCCAGAAGGTTGACGGTGCCCAGCACGCTATCGCCGTCGATCACCGGGATGTTGATGCAGGATCCCAGGCCCAGCGAGGTGATCAGGGCGTGATCGAAAAAGTATTTCGCAAATTCGGGTGTGGTGTTGGCGACAAAGGTTTGCTGGCCGGTGATGCAATGATCATACCAGCCGTCGCGGGTCAGCGGCTTGGTGCCCGAAACCGGATATTCCACCGGATGCGAGGTATAGGCGCGGCGGGCGACATCCAGGGCAATGTCTTGCACGGTGACGGTGAACAGCCTTGTGCCATGGGCGGCGCAGGCGGCGTGAAGTTGGTCATATACATGTGTCATGCCGCCATATCGCCACAGCCGCGCGGCGGGGGCAAGCGGGGGAATGTGTCGTAAAATCACCCTTCCTGCAAATTGCTGTCGGGATTCGGCGATTATCGGGTTAGGCTGCCGGGGCGGACAGCAGCGCGATCAGGTCGGATCGGGTGATCAGGCCCAGCATGCGGTGGTGTTCAACCACCGGAACCGCCTGTTGCCCGCCATCGGCCAAAAGCGCGATCACCTCCGCCAAGGGCGCTGTGGGCGCAAGGGTTTTCACATGCGTATCCAGCAGGTGCTGCGCCGTCAGATCGGGGTCGGCGCGCCCGACCAGCGCCGATTGCGACACGATCCCGATATAGTGACCGTCATGCCCGATCACCGGCAGAGTCTTGAATCGGTGGTCCCGAAACCGCTGCGCCATGTCGGGCAGGGCCGTCTCGGGCACCACCGCCACCAGATCGCGTGACATCATCTGCGCGGCGGTCAGTGGGCCAAGGGCGGTTGCGTTGGCGGCAATCTCGGCGGCTTCGATCAGGCGGGCAAGGTCTTCGACGCCCAGGTTGCTGCCCAGCCGCAGGCGGGTCAGGGTGGCGGCCAGAACCTCGGGCTTCGGGACAAAGCGGCGTTCGGGGGCGGGGTCGCTGGTGCCATGCGCGGGCGGACTGGGCTGCCGGAACGGATATTTGCGCCCCGTCACCTGATTCCATCCGATGCCGATTGCGACCAGCAACACCGTGCCCGCCGCCACCGGCAGGGCAATATAGCCAAGGCCGGGCATATGGTCGGCCGTGGCGGCCAGCACTGTGGCAAGGGCGACGGCCCCGCCCGGCGGGTGCATGGCGCGCAACACCGACATCGCCAGCACCGCCAGCAGCACCGCCAAGGCGGCGGTCGGCAGGGCAGGCAGGCCAATGTGCAGCGCGGCCACGGCGGCCAAAGCCGCCACGGAATTGCCAACGACCGATGACCACGGCTGCGCCATCGGGCTGTTCGGGACCACGAAAATCAGGAAGGCCGAGGCGCCGAAGGGCGCGATTAGCATCGGATGCGCCAAAAGCCCGGTGCTGTGGGTCAAGAGCCCCAGCATCAGGCTGGTCAAGATCAGCCCAACCCCGGCGCCTGCGGCGGCGCGGCCCGCCTCGGCCAGGCCGGGGCGTGGCATGACCGGGCCAAGGCTGTGCAGAATACGGATCACGCGGTCCATGTGGCCGTCGCAAACAGGCATAGGCCGGGTTCCGGCGCGGGCGGCAGGGCGCTGCCGCCTTGCCAGAAGAACAGGCGGATATGGACAGGCTCTTTCGGCGCCTCGGTTTCCGCCAGCACCTGCCATTGCATCGCAAACCCCTCCATCAGCAGACCTTCGGCGTAGAAGGGGATTTCTTCGGCGTCCAAAAGGCCTTCGGCATCGTCCTGCGCGCGCCAGTCAGGGCCGTCGGCCCAGATCACCTCGCCCTCAAGATCGGGATGTTTCAGGGTGATGCGGGCCAAGGGCGCCAGGAAGGATTCGATGGGGGACAGGGTTTTGACCATGGCTTACCCCGCAAAGACGCGCTGAAAGGCGGGGCGGGCGCGCATCCGGGCAAGGTATTCCGCCAAAGCGTCCTCGGGTACGCCGAACCGTGCCGCCACCCCCCAGCCTAGGCAATGCGTGGCGATGATGTCCGGCACGGTCATTTCATCGCCCATCAGGAACGGGCCCGCCATGCGGTTGGCCAAACGCTGCAGGCTGTGGGCATATTCCCATTTCAGAGAGTCTTTGATGGCAGGCAGGCGCATGGCTTCGGGCAGAACAAAGCTGTGGCGCGCGGCGGTCCACAGGCAGGCGTCGAACTCGTCCAGCAGGAATTGCGTCATGCTGTCTTGCCGCGCCCGGGCCAAGCCGCCCGGTGCGGCGGTGAAGGCGCCGTGTTTGTCGGCAAGATAGGTCAGAATCGCCGTCGAATCGGTGATCGTGCTGTCGCCTTCGATCAGCACCGGCACCTTGCCCGCCGGGTTATGCGCAAGGGCCAGATCGGATTGCGGCCCGGCTGGCAGGTGGGTGTAGGGATGCCCCAACTCTTCCAACAGCCACAGCACGCGGGCCGAGCGGGTTTTGTTGCTGCCAACAATCGTGTACATGGCTTATCTCTTCATCATGGCAAGGCGGATCAGGGCGCGTTCCATCACCGCCATTGTCGGCGCGCGCGAGGTCGATCGCAGCGTCAGGTCGGTTTCCAACAGCAGCGCCAGCGCATCCTCCAGCCGCCGCATCCCCCAGGCCCCTGCCTGCCGTTGCATCGCATCGCGGCGCGGGCCGAACACACGCGCCTTCATCATGCCGGCCGACACGCCACCCGGGTCCGAGGCTGCGACATGCAGCGCCCGGAAATGCCGCAGCGCGCCGATGCACAGCGTCACCGGGGCTATGCCTTGCCCCTCCAGCCGCCGCAGAAGCGGGCCGATGCCTGCAACCTGCTGATCTGCCACCACGGCCAGCAGATCATCCACCTCGGCCTCGATGGTGACGGGGGCCAGATCGGCCACCTCTTGCGGGGTCAGCGGTGTGGGATCGTTGAATTTATACAGCGCGATCTTTTCCAGCATCTGCCGGAAATCGCCAGGGTCCAACTCGCGCGCAAGGCTGGTCAGGTCGGCCATCACGGCGGGAGGTATCTGCGAAAGCCCCGCCTTGGCC
>CAMFLG010000124.1 GCA_945957495.1 uncultured Pseudorhodobacter sp.
CACTGGTGGGGCGCTATATCTCTGATCTGTTTGATCCGGCCAATCGCGCTGCGTTAGAGGCCGCGATCTTTCATGTGCAATCCACCCGCAGCCCGGTCACTCTGGAACTGGGGTTGATGACCGCCACCGATGACGGCCTGCGGCCCAGCCCGCTGGAACTGAACCTGTCGGCCCGCGTCGATGACCGGTCCCGCGTTGTGGGCATGGTGCTTTCAGGGCGGCCCTTGGGCGAGTTGCGGCAGGCCTATGCCGATCTAGGCCGCAGCCATGAGGCGTTGAAAACCACACAAAGCCAGTTGGTGCGCAATGAAAAGCTGGCGTCGCTGGGGCGGCTTCTGGCTGGGGTGGCGCATGAGTTGAACAACCCGATCAGCTTTGTCTACGCCAACACCCATGCGCTGGAAAAATACGTCGGCAAGTTTGAAACCTATTTCGCCCGGGTGCAGGCCGGGGCCAGCCGCGATGAGTTGGTGGCGCTGCGGGCAGAGTTGAAGCTGGATCGTGAGGTCAAAAACCTGCATGACGCCGTGGATGGCGCGCGGGCGGGGGCAGAGCGGGTGCGCGACATCGTGGCCGATCTGCGCCGCCTGTCGTCGGAAGGCTCGGGCGATCTGGTGGAATTCGATCTGGCCGAAACCGCGCAAGTGGCGGGCAACTGGGTGCTGCGCGCCAGCAAACAACCCGTCGAGATGGTGTTTGAGGGTGTGTCCCGGCTGATGGCCTTTGGGCGGCCCGGCCATATTCAGCAGGTGGTGATGAATTTGGTGCAGAACGCCGTCGATGCACTGGAGGGCGTGGCGCAAGGCCGCGTCACGCTGCGGCTTTTCGCGGAAGGCCATCGCGCGGTGCTGGAGGTGGCAGACAACGGCCCCGGCATTCCTGAATCCATGGCGCAGGCGATCTTTGATCCCTTCTTCACCACCAAGCCCGTCGGGCGCGGCACCGGGCTGGGCCTGTCGATCAGCCACAAGATTGCCGAGGAACACGGCGGCAGCTTGCGTCTGGTGGCGCTGGCCCCGCAGGGTGCGCTGTTCCGGCTGGACCTGCCTTTGGCAAACGGGGGTGCGGCATGAACGTCCTTTGGCTGCAGGCCTCTGGCTGCGGCGGCTGCACCATGTCGCTTTTGTGCGCGGAAAACCCGAATGTGTTTGACCTCTTGGCAGGGGCGGGCATTTCGATGCTGTGGCACCCTGCGTTTTCCCGCGCCAGCGGGGCAGAGGTGCGGGCGCTGCTGGCGGCAATCGTTTCAGGGGAACAGCAACTGGACGTGCTGTGTGTTGAAGGCGCAATCGCGCGCGGGCCGCACGGCAGCGGGCGCTATCACATCCTGTCGGGCACGGGCGTTCCAATGCTGAAATGGGTGCAGGATCTGGCCCTGCGCGCGCAGCATGTGGTCGCGGTGGGCACCTGTGCGGCCTATGGCGGCGTGACAACGGCAGGCGGCAACCCATCGGATGCGGTGGGTCTGCAATATGATGGCGCACATGCAGGCGGCATCTTTCCGGCCGAGTTCCGCACCCGCGCGGGCCTGCCGGTGATCAACATCGCCGGTTGCCCGACCCACCCCGATTGGGTGACGGAAACCCTGCTGCTACTGACCTCTGGCGCCTTGTCGGTGGGCGATCTGGACGCGCTGGCCCGGCCGCGCTTTTACGCCGATCATCTGGTGCATCACGCCTGCCCGAAGAATGAGTTCTATGAATACAAGGCCTCGGCCCGCGCGCTGTCGCAGATCGGCTGCATGATGGAACATCTGGGCTGTGTCGGCACCCAGGCCGTGGGCGATTGCAACATCCGGCCCTGGAACGGTGACGGGTCTTGCACGCGCGGCGGCTATCCTTGCATCGCCTGCACCTCGCCCGAATTTGAAGAGCCGCGCCACGCCTTCACCGAAACGCCCAAGATCGCGGGCATCCCGGTGGGCCTGCCGTCCGATATGCCAAAGGCCTGGTTCATGGCGCTGGCGTCCTTGTCCAAGGCCGCCACCCCGGCGCGCATCGGCCAGAACGCGGTGTCAGACCGCATCACCGTACCCCCTACCTTGCGAAAGCCGCACAGATGAGCGGCCCGCGTCTGATTGTTGGTCCCTTCAACCGGGTTGAGGGCGATCTTGAGGTGTCGCTGGATGTGGCCGACGGCCATGTGCGCGCGGCTTTTGTCAATTCCCCGATGTATCGCGGGTTTGAGCGGATGCTGGATGGCAAAGCTCCTTCCGATGCACTGACCCTGACGCCGCGCATCTGTGGTATCTGTTCGATCAGCCAGTCGGCGGCGGCGGCGCGGGCGCTGGCGGCGGCGCAGGGGCTGTCCCCCACGCCGCAAGGCGCGCGGATGGCGGCGTTGATCCACGCGGTGGAGAATGCCGCCGATCACCTGACGCATTTCCATCTGTTCTTCATGCCCGATTTCACCCGCCCCGCCTATGCCGCGCGGCGCTGGCACACCCGCACCATGGATCGCTTTGCCGCCATGGCCGGATCGGCGCAGCGCACGGCAGTCGAGGCGCGGGCGGAGTTAATGCATATTCTGGGCCTGATGGCCGGGAAATGGCCGCATACGCTGGCCATTCAGCCCGGCGGCGTTACCCGCACCCCCACAATGCGCGACAAGCTGCGCATCCAGACGACCTTGCGCGCCTTTCGCCGCTATCTGGAAACCACGCTTTATGGTGGCGCGTTGGAGGATTTCTGTGCCCTGCCCGACACGCCCGGGCTGATGCGCTGGACAGGCGGCGATGTCGGCCTGCTTCTGGAAATCGCAGCCGATCTTGATCTGGCCGCGATGGGGCGCGGGGCGGGGCGCTATCTGTCCTTCGGGGCCTATCCGCTGGACGAGGGCTATGGTTTTGCCCGCGGTCTGTGGGATCAAGGGCCGAAGCGGCTGGACACCGCCCTGATCCGCGAAGACCTTTCCCACGCCTGGATGCTGGGCGAGGCGGCGCATCCCGCACAAGGCGCAACCTTTCCCGATCAGGACATGCGCGAGACGGCCTATAGCTGGTGCAAGGCGCCGCGACTGGCGGGGGTGCCGATGGAAACCGGCGCGCTGGCGCGGCAGGTGGTGGATGGGCACCCTCTGGCGCTTGATCTGGCGCGGCAGGGCGGCGTTCTGGCCCGGGTTGCGGCGCGGCTGCTGGAACTGGCGCGCACGCAGATATTGATGGAGCATCTGGCCGATACCATCACCCCCGAGGCGCAGTTCATGTCACACGGCAAACCTGCGTTGAACGGTGAAGGCGAAGGGCTGGTCGAGGCGGCGCGCGGCGCGCTGGGGCATTGGATCCGCATCGAAGGCGGACGCATCGCCAACTATCAGATCATCGCGCCGACGACCTGGAACTTTTCCCCGCGCGACGCGGCGGGTGTGCCGGGGCCGCTTGAGGCGGCGCTGGTGGGCGCGGTGGTGGAACCGGATGAGGACACCCCGCTGGCCGTGCAACATATCGTGCGCAGCTTTGATCCCTGCATGGTCTGCACGGTACACTGATGACCGGCGCGGCCCCCTCATCCGCGCGTATCCGGGTTCGCGGCCAGGTGCAGGGGGTGGGGTTTCGCCCCTTTGTCTGGCAGTTGGCCACGGCGATGGGCCTGCGGGGCGAGGTGCTGAACGATCCCGAAGGCGTGCTAATCTTTGTCACAGGCGCCGACCTTGACGGATTTGCCAATCGTTTGCGCCGCGACGCGCCGCCCCTTGCCCGTGTGGATGTGGTAGAGGTTGCGACATGGGCGTTTGAAACCGCGCCCGTTGGGTTTTCGATCACCGCCAGCCGGGGCAAAGGGGCGCAAACCCGGGTGACGCCGGATGCCGCCACCTGCCCCGATTGCCTTGCCGAAGTTCGCGGACAGGGGCGCAGGCGCGGTTATGCCTTTACCAACTGCACCCATTGCGGCCCGCGTTTCACCATCCTGCACGCCCTGCCCTATGACCGGGCGCAAACCTCGATGGCCGGGTTTGCCATGTGCCCCGCCTGCCGCGCCGAATATGAAGACCCCGGCGACCGCCGCTTTCACGCCCAGCCCATCGCCTGCCCCAATTGTGGCCCCCGGCTATGGTTCAAGGAAAACGACCAAGAGGTTATGGGCGCCCCGATCACCCTTGCAGCGCAGGCCCTGCGTGACGGGAAAATCCTAGCGATCAAAGGCCTCGGCGGCTTTCATCTGGCCTGCGATGCAATGAACGCGGATGCCGTGGCCCTTTTGCGCGCCCGCAAACGCCGCCCCGCGAAACCCTTTGCCCTGATGGGCACCTCGCAGATCATCGCCCAACATTCCCCCCTGTCGCCAGAGGCGCTTGCCCGCCTCAACCAACCTGTCGCCCCCATCGCCCTGCTGCCCCGCCTTCCCGACACCCTGCCCGACGGAATCGCCCCCGGCATCAACGCCCTTGGCTGGATGCTGCCCTACACGCCCTTGCACCATCTGCTGATGGATGCATTTGACGGGCCATTGGTGATGACCTCTGGCAATCTTTCCGGCGAGCCGCAGGTGATCGGCAATGACGAGGCGCGCGAAAAACTGTCGGGCTTTGCAGATGCCTTCCTGATGCACAACCGCGACATCGCGCGCCGGATCGACGATTCCGTCGAACGCGCCGAACCGCCCATGATCCTGCGCCGCGCGCGCGGGCTGGTGCCGGGCACCCTGCCCTTGCCGCAGGGGTTTCAGGATTGCCCGCCGATCACCGCCTATGGCGGCCAGATGAAATCGGCGATCTGCCTGATCAAGCAGGGGCAGGCGCTGTTGTCGCACCATCTGGGCGATCTGGATGATGCGCTGACATGGGATGAATTCCTGCGCGCCGATGCCGATTACGCGGCGCTGTTCGATCATGCCCCAACGGCGGTTGCCTGCGACCTGCACGACGGCTATCGCGCCAGCCAACACGCGCTGTCTCTTGGTCTGCCTGTCACCAGAACCCAGCACCATCACGCCCACCTGGCGGCCTGCTTGGGCGACAACCTGTGGCCCTTGGATGCAGGCCCGGTAGCGGGCATCATTCTGGACGGGTTGGGTCTGGGGACCGATGGCACGATCTGGGGCGGTGAAGTGCTGTTGGGCGATTACCGCAGTTTCACCCGCGTGGCACATCTGCGCCCGGCCCCCCTGCCCGGCGGCGACCGCGCCAGCGTCGAGCCATGGCGCAACGCGCTGGCGCGGCTGGATCAGGCGGGGCTTGCAGATTGGGCTGACCGGTTGTTTCCCAACCAGCCCCGCGCGCTGCTGCGCCAAGCCATTGCCGCAGGCATCAACGCGCCGCTGTCCTCGTCCGCCGGGCGGCTTTTTGATGCCGCAGCGGCCATTCTTGACCTTTGCCCGGATCGGCAAAGCTATGAAGGCGAGGCCGCGATGCGGCTGGAGGCGCTTGCGGGCGAACCAGCCCCACCCTTCGCCTTTGCCCAATCCGGCGACCAGATCGACCCTGCGCCGATGCTGCACGCCCTGATTGCGGGCCTGCCGGATACGCCGCCCGCGATCCTTGCCGCGCGATTTCACGCAGGGCTGGCGCAAGCCTTCTGCGCCCCGGCCCGAAAACTGGTCGAGGATGGTCACGCCCGCGCCATCGCCCTGTCTGGCGGCTGCTTTCAGAACGCGGTGCTTCTGAGCGCCTGCCTTGCCGCCCTGCAGGGCCTGCCGGTGCTGATACACCGCAGCGTGCCCGCCAATGACGGCGGCCTTGCCCTTGGGCAGGCGCTGATCGCCGCAGCGGAAAGCCGCTAACCGCCTTGGGCGGATCACTGGTCAGCCCGCTTGCGGCGCATCGGGTGCCGAAATCCCCTAACCCGTTGGCATAGCGCGGAAACAAGGCGTTTTCACAACCTGCCTATTCTTTGACACCTGCAAGACAGACTGCCGCATACCTGATCCTGCCAGAGCCATGCCCACAGGGCAGCACCAGAGGGAGGGAACCTTGTCACAAATCGAAACCTTCTACGATGTCATGCGCCGTCAGGGGATCACCCGACGCAGTTTCATGAAATACTGCAACCTGACCGCCGCTGCCCTAGGCCTTGGCCCCAGCTTTGTGCCCAAGATTGCCCATGCGATGGAAACCAAACCGCGCACGCCGGTGATCTGGATCCACGGGCTGGAATGCACCTGCTGTTCGGAAAGCTTCATCCGCTCGGCGCATCCCTTGGCCAAGGACGTCGTGCTGTCGATGATCAGCCTTGATTACGACGATACGCTGATGGCCGCCGCCGGGCATCAGGCCGAAGCGGCGCTGATGGACACGATCGAGAAATACAAGGGCAACTACATTCTGGCCGTCGAAGGCAATCCGCCGCTGAACGAAGACGGCATGTATTGCATCATCGGCGGCAAACCCTTTGTCGAACAGCTGAAAATGGCGGCAGAGAATGCCAAGGCGATCATCTCTTGGGGGGCCTGCGCGTCCTACGGTTGCGTTCAGGCCGCCGCGCCCAACCCCACCCGGGCCACGCCGGTTCACAAGGTCATTCTGGACAAGCCGATCATCAAGGTGCCCGGCTGTCCGCCGATTGCAGAGGTGATGACCGGCGTGATCACCTATATGCTGACCTTTGACCGCCTGCCGGAACTGGACCGGCAAGGCCGCCCTGCGATGTTCTACTCCCAACGCATCCACGACAAATGCTATCGCCGCCCGCATTTCGACGCAGGCCAGTTCGTTGAACATTGGGACGATGAGAACGCCCGCAAAGGCTATTGCCTTTACAAGATGGGCTGCAAAGGCCCAACCACCTACAACGCCTGTTCGACCATCCGCTGGAACGATGGCACCTCTTTCCCGATCCAGTCCGGCCATGGCTGCATCGGCTGCTCCGAGGATGGGTTCTGGGATCAGGGCGGGTTCTACAACCGGCTGACCACGATCAACCAGTTCGGGGTCGAGGCGAACGCAGACCGCGTCGGCATGGTCGCGGCGGGCGTCGTGGGCGGCGCGGTGGTGGCGCATGCCGCTGTCTCGGCGCTCAAACGCGCACAAAAGAAAACCCAAGACAAAGTGGAGGGGTAAGCCATGGGCGTGACACCAAACGGATTCACCCTTGATACCACCGGCCAGCGCATCGTCGTTGACCCGGTGACGCGCATCGAAGGCCATATGCGCTGTGAAGTGAACGTCAACGATCAGAACATCATCACCAACGCGGTTTCCACCGGCACGATGTGGCGGGGGCTTGAGGTGATTTTGAAGGGCCGCGACCCGCGCGACGCCTGGGCCTTTACCGAACGCATCTGCGGAGTCTGCACCGGCACCCATGCGCTGACAAGCGTTCGCGCGGTCGAGGATGCCTTGGGCATCAAGATCCCCGACAACGCCAACTCGATCCGCAACATGATGCAGCTGAACCTGCAAATCCATGACCACATCGTGCATTTCTATCATCTGCACGCGCTGGATTGGGTGAACCCTGTCAATGCCTTGCGCGCCGATCCTAAGGCCACATCCGAATTGCAGCAGGCCGTCAGCCCGTCGCATCCGCTGTCCAGCCCGGGCTATTTCCGCGACGTGCAAAACCGGCTGAAGAAATTCGTGGAATCGGGCCAGCTTGGCCTGTTCAAGAACGGCTATTGGGACAATCCGGCCTATCTGCTGCCGCCCGAAGCCGATCTGATGGCCACCACGCATTATCTTGAGGCGCTGGATCTGCAAAAGGACATCGTCAAGATCCACACCATCTTTGGCGGCAAGAACCCGCATCCGAACTGGCTGGTGGGCGGCGTGCCCTGCCCGATCAACATTGACGGCGTGGGCTCTGTCGGCGCGATCAATATGGAACGGCTGAACCTTGTGTCCTCGGTCATCGACCGCTGTATCGAGTTCAACAACAACGTCTATATCCCCGATGTTATCGCCATCGGTGGGTTCTACAAGAACTGGCTTTATGGCGGCGGGCTATCGGGCAAATCCGTGCTGGCCTATGGCGACATTCCGGAAAACGCCAATGACTACACGGCGGCCAACATGCACCTGCCGCGCGGCGCCATCATCAACGGCGATCTCAGCCAGGTGCATGAGGTGGATGTCCGCGACCCCGAGCAGATTCAGGAATATGTCGATCACAGCTGGTATGCCTATGGCGAGGCTGGCAAGGGTCTGCACCCTTGGGATGGCGTGACCGAACCGAACTATGA
>CAMFLG010000125.1 GCA_945957495.1 uncultured Pseudorhodobacter sp.
GTCCTGTTGTGGTCGGAAGCGGAGGGCGGCATGGCCCGTCGATCAGTCCTCTTCCCGGATCAGGGCGATTTCGCCTGCAGCTTCCAACTGGCGCACGGCGGTGATGATGCTGGCCATGGCGGCCTCTGCCTCTTTCTCCTTGACGCGGCCGCGGGCGGCCATTTCCTCGCGCAGGCCCAGTGCCATGCGTTGCGAGACGTTGGACAGCACGAATTCGGCCGCCACGTCCAGCCCATCCTTGCCGTCGCAGGCGGCGAGCGCGGTGACGAGAACCGGCTGATCGACCAGACGGATGATCTTGGGGATGTCACGCCCCAGCACGCGTTTGGGCAGATGCACGAAGGTAAAGATCGCCCGGCGCACCAGTTCGGCAAATTCGGAATCGGTTTCCTGCAAACCCTGCAGCACATCATCGCGGGTCAGCGCGGGCGAGACGTTCAGGATGGCGCCGACACGTTCCACCGGGCCTGCGTCAAAGGCCTTGGGCGGCAGTTGATCCAACTGGCTGGCCAGCGACAGGCCGATGCGCCGCACGGTTTCGGGATCGACATTGCCGGTTTGCGACACCGCATAGGCGACGCGGCGGGCACGGTCGCCGGGGAGTTTGCCCAGCAACTCTGCCGATTTCGACACAGGCAGTTTTGACAGCATGACGGCGGCGATTTCGGTGCTTTCCTCTTCCAGCACCGGCAGCAGGCGGTCGATGGGCAGGGCCGTCAGCCTGTCCCATGGGTCGGCCTTGGCCGAAGCACCCGCCAGACGGCGCAGGCGCGAGGCGGCGTTGGCCGAGATATGGTCCCCCATCACCGCAAGCGCCGCCTCGATCCCGCCGGGGAAAGACAGGCCGACCTGTTCCAGCTCGCTTGCGAATTCCTCCAGCACACCCGCCAGCGTGCGCCGATCCACCAGCCGCATCTGCCCCATCTGTTCGGTCAGCGCCGCCTGCATATGTTCGGGCAGCGAGGCGAGTGGGATCGCCGCCCCTTCGGCCAGAAGATAGCGCACGATGATTGCGGCCTTTTCCCGTGGCGAAAGCCTGCGTTCGGCAGGGGGCGGCACCGCCACCATGCGCTGTGCCGGGGTGATGCGCGCCAAGGCGGCTGCGTCTGCCATGTCTGCCCTCGATTCCATTGGGTTCGAGGGCAGTATGCTGTGGTTGGGGTTAACGCGGGCTTACGCGCCGAAAACGCGTTTGAAAATCGTATCGACGTGTTTGGTGTGATAGCCGATGTCGAATTTCTCTTCGATTTCCGCCGGTGACAGGGCGGCAGTCACCTCGGGGTCGGCCAGAAGTTCGGTCTTGAAATCAGCGCCGTGTTCCCAGACCTTCATCGCGTTGCGCTGCACCAGTTTGTAGCTGTCTTCGCGGCTGACCCCGGCTTGGGTCAATGCCAGAAGCACGCGCTGGCTCATCACCAGACCGCGGAATTTGTTCATGTTGGCGAGCATGTTTTCCGGGTAGATCACCAGCTTTTCCACCAGCCCGGCCAGACGGTGCAGGGCGAAATCCAGCGTGATGGTGGTATCCGGGCCGATGGCGCGCTCCACTGAGGAATGCGAGATATCGCGTTCATGCCAGAGGGCGACGTTTTCCAGCGCGGGCGTGACCGACATTCGGACGAGGCGGGCAAGGCCGGTCAGGTTTTCCGACAGAACCGGGTTGCGTTTGTGCGGCATGGCGGAAGAGCCCTTTTGCCCGGGCGAGAAGAATTCCTCAGCCTCCAGCACCTCGGTGCGCTGCATGTGGCGGATTTCGATGGCGACGTTTTCGATCGACGAGGCGATGACGCCGAGGGTGGCGAAGAACATCGCGTGACGGTCGCGCGGGATCACTTGCGTCGAAATGGGTTCGGGTTTCAGCCCCAGCATAGCGCAGACGTGTTCCTCGACCGAAGGGTCGATGTTGGCGAAGGTGCCGACGGCGCCAGAGATTGCGCCGGTGGCAACCTCTTCCCGGGCCAGCGCAAGGCGGGCGCGGCCACGGTGCATTTCGGCGTAAAAGCGGGCGAAGGTCAGGCCCATCGTGGTGGGTTCGGCGTGGATGCCGTGGCTGCGGCCGATGCGGACGGTGTTCTTGTGTTCAAAGGCGCGGGCTTTCAGCGCCGCAAGCACGCGGTCCATCCCGGCCAGAAGCAGGTCGGTGGCGCGGACGAGTTGCACGTTGAAGGTGGTGTCCAGCACGTCAGACGAGGTCATGCCCTGATGGACGAAACGGGCGTCATCGCTGCCGATATGTTCGGCAAGATGGGTGAGGAAGGCGATGACGTCATGTTTGGTGACAGCCTCGATCTCATCAATGCGGGCGACGTCGAAGGTCACGTCGCGGGCGCGCCACACGGCCTGGGCATTGGCTTTCGGGATCACGCCGATCGCGGCCTGGGCGTCGCAGGCGTGGGCCTCGATCTCGAACCAGATGCGGAACTTGGTTTCGGGCGACCAGAGGGCGACCATTTCGGGACGGGAGTAGCGCGGGATCATGGCGGGCCTTTCATTGCAGGGGCAGGCGAGGTTGCCTTAGACTGCGCGGGCGGGCCATGCAAGGAGGCGGCGGTGTTTCGGTGGGTTTTGATGGCGGGGCTGCTGGCGGGGCCGGCGGCGGCAGAGGATTGGCGGGCGCTGGATGGGGCGGCGATTTCGGCTGCGCTGGCGGCGCGGGTGCTGGGTTATGAGGGCGGCGGGCAGCAGGATTTCAAGGCGGACGGCACGACGATTTATGAGGCGGGCAAGCCGAGCCTTGGGCGCTGGGGGGTGCGGGGGGATCAGTATTGTTCGGTCTGGCCGCCATCAGAGGTCTGGGCCTGTTATGATGTCGCGGCATCGGGGCTGAAGATCCGGTTTCGGGCGGCGGATGGCAGCGAGACGGTGGGAACCTATATTGACCTGAATTGAGCTGTCGCACGCGTGCGACATGGCTGATTTCTAGCCATTTCAGATGGTTGCGGGGTGCCTGCAAGACTTTGTTAAGGAATGCGGGACCTGCCGGAACGGATTTCCGGGGATGTGGGTTTTCCGTGGAAATGCGCGGGTGTTCGGCTATCCTGCAGCAAGGATGTGGAATTTCTGGCAAGGAGGCTGCGGATGGTGGAAGTGGTGGTGGGCCGTGAGGTCACGGTGACGTTTGACGGCAAACGCTGTGTGCATTCGCGCAACTGCGTGCTGGGCTTTCCGAATGTGTTCGTGCCGAATGTGCAGGGCGAGTGGATATACCCCGATGCGGATTCGGTGGAAAACCTGCTGCTGATCGGGCGGAATTGCCCGTCGGGGGCGATCCGGGTGGCGCGCAATGATGGCAGCGTTTCGTCAGAGGCGGCCCCCGTGGTGAACACGGTTCGGGTCCGGGAAAACGGGCCGCTGGCGCTGGAAGCGCCGATCCTGTTGCGCGGTGAGGCGCAGGGTTCGGTCCGCGCGACGCTCTGCCGCTGTGGCGCCTCGGCCAACAAGCCCTATTGTGACGGCAGCCATGTCGCGGCGGGGTTTCAGGCCACGGGCGAGCCTGCGGCTAAGGAGTCGGCACCGCTGGAGGCGCGCGACGGTGTGCTGGAGGTTTCGCCCCTGCCGAATGGGCCGTTGAAGATTGCGGGCAATCTGGAGGTGGTGTCGGGCACCGGGCGCACGCTGAACCGGGTAACGCAGACGTTCCTCTGCCGCTGTGGCCAGTCGAAGAACAAGCCATATTGCGATGGCAGCCACAAGGCTGCGGGGTTTGTGGCCGAGTGACGGGCGGTTTTTAAATGGCACGGCCGATCCTTGGCAGGATCGGCCGTATTCTTTTTGGGTCGCCTGCGCGGCGGGGCCGCTTGGCTCCGGTTTTTTGAGTATTTGGACCAATGTGAAGCGGCATTGGAGGGTTCGCAGGGCCGGGGGCGTAGGATGGGCAATCTGCCCATCCCCCGGTCAGGCCAGCAGGCGCGGGTCGAAGGGGTATTTCGTCAGGTTTTCGCAGCCGGTTTCGGTGATCAGGATCTGATCTTCGAGCTTGATCGAGAAATCGCCGCCTTCGGGGGACACCAGCGCCTCGGCACACAGCACCATGCCGGGTTCCAGCACCACATCGAAGGCGCCTTCCATCCAGCCGTCAGGGTAGGTGACATAGGGCCATTCATCGCAGAGGCCCACGCCGTGCATCTTGCAGGAGTATTTCTGCGCCCAATACTGATCTTCCAGCTTGTGGCCGCCGAAGGTGAGTTCGCGGATGGAAACACCCGGTTTCAGCCGGGCCTGATGGTCGCGGATATGATCGAGCGCATGGCGATAGGCGGAAATCATTGCGTTGCTGGGGCGGGCATCGCCCACCCACCAGGTTCGGCTGATGTCGATGCAAAAGCCGTAGGCGCCGATCAGGTCGGTATCAAAGGCCACGATTTCATTGGGTTGCACGATGCGGGGGCCGCATTCCTGAAACCACGGGTTGGTGCGCGGGCCAGAGGCCAGAAGCCGGGTTTCGATCCATTCGCCGCCGCGCCGGATGTTGCCCGCATGCAGTTCGGCCCAGATCGCATCTTCGGAAACGGTGCCGTTTGGAACGTTCCTGCGGGTGAAATCCTCCATCTCGGCAATGGCGGATTCGCAGGCGTGATGGGCGCAGCGCATTGCCAGCATCTCGTCCTTGCCCTTGATGGCGCGGGTGCGTTCGGTGACTTCCTCGCCCTCCATCACCTGAAAGCCGATCTTTTCCAGCGCGCGCAAGCCGTGGACCATGATCTTGTCCACGGCGAGGCGACGGTTGCTGCCTGCGTGTTCGCGCATGATCTCGTCCACCTGCGCGGCGAATGCCTGTGCGGCAGCCTCGCCCCGGTCGCCGGTGGAGTTGTAAAAGAAGGTGGCGCCAGAGCGCAATTCCTTGACCAGCGGGTTGAAGGTGACGAGGAAGGGGGAGTTCTTATATTCCCACATCACCATATGGCCATCGGCGCAGAGAAGGCAGGCGCGGAACGGGTTGTGGGTGTTCCACAGTTGCATGTTGGTGGTGTCTGTGGCGTAGCGGATGTTCAGGGGATCGAACATCAAGAGGCCGCCGTAATCGCGGGCGGCCAGCGCCTGCGTCAGACGGTGCCAGCGGTCGTGGCGCATGGCCTCAAGATTGGGCAATTGCAGGCCAGCGGCGGCCCATTCGGAGAAGGCCAGTTGCGTTGGGCCGATTTCAACGCGGTCGTTGTCGTTGGGGGTGCCATCGCCCAGACGGTCGCCGCGTGTCGGGTCGATCTTGCGGCGGTCTGCGTGGTATTGGGTCATTGTCGCCTCCGGCTTTTGGCGCGATCATTGCGCGGCGGGGCGGCAAGGCTTGCCGATGTGCGACATCGGCTGTCGCAAAAGGCCCGCGTGGTGGCGGGCCTTGGTGCTTGGGGCGGGTGGGGGCAACCTTAGCTGCTGGCCATGGCCAGAACGGTTTGGCCCAGGGGCGAATGCAGCAACGAGACGCCAAGGCCGGTGGCCACCATGGCGGCCGTGGACAGGCGCATGTTTTCGCCGCGCAGCACCGAATAGGTCAGCATCGCGGCGCCGACGGGCAGGGCCACCATGATCAGGGTGGCGTTCATGGTATGGGCGGCCAGCCGCATCTGGGTGGAGCCGTGGTCTTGGTTGGCGGCGGTGGCCGGCGCAGGGGCGGCGGGGTACAGCGCCATGCGCAGGCGGGCCAGTTCGGGGTTGCGCGGCAAGGGCAGGTCGGGGCGGTCGTTGGCGGTTTCAAAGCCACGCGCGTAGATTTGTTCGACGCTGTCGCGGTCAACCGTCTGATAGATCGGATGTGCCGGGTCGGGGCGGTGGGTCAGTTGCGGCAGGGCGCTGCTGATCTCGTCAATCAGATCGGCCGTCACCGGCGCCTGGGTTTCGTGCCAGAACACCGCGTCGGGCGACAGGCGCGCCTGCACCCGTTCGACCAGCTTCGCGCAGAGGGCCTGATGGCTGACGCCCTTGCGGTGCAGCGGCTTTTTGGCGTTCTGATCCATCGGCTCTGGCGTTGGGCCGACCGAGATCATCAGGCTGGTGGCCACGCCCGATTGCGGCGCGTCGTTGCAGGCCAGCACAATCCGGGTTCCGGGCATGTCGAAAATCGCGACATCCTCGCAATCCCAGGTCAGGTGCCGGTCCGGGCCCTGGAACCGGGCCAGCACGGCATCGAGATCACCGACCAGACGCGCAAAGTTGATCGACGGTTTCGCAACAAAAACCAACTCGGCAATAATACTGAACGCATCTGTCTGCGGGGCAGTTTGTTCAGGGTTTGTCATAGGTGCCTCCATTCTCGGATGATTGCACTATCACGAGAAATTGTGCCTGCATCCGGGAGGGATTGTGGCGTTAAGAAGAATTTAACCCTGAGTTGTGTTCTGTTTCTGCAAAATTGGCGAACCGCCAAAAAGCCACGATTTTGTTTCGGAAACCCATATTTATTGAACAATCAGAGGGATTTTGCCGCTCAACCGCGCGCTGAAGCTGGCGGCGTGGCGGATTTTGCGGTGTTGCGGGCGATGATCCGGGGCGGGCTCGGGCCACTGTTGCCGGGGCGAGAACCAAATGCGGCGGATGTGCGGTGGGGGCGATTCGCAAACATGATTGGAAACGAAAAGGGGCGCCCGGAGGCGCCCCTTGGTGACGTGCTGCCGAATGGATCAGCAGGAATAGTACATTTGGTACTCCACCGGGTGCGGGGTGTGTTCGTAAGCGTAAACTTCTTCCCACTTCAGCGCCATGTAGGCTTCCAGCATCGGGCGGGTGAACACGTCGCCTGCAAGCAGGAAGTCCATGTCCTTGTCCAGCGCCTCCAGCGCCTCGCGCAGCGAGCCGCAGACGGTCGGGATTTCGGCCAGTTCTTCGGGGGGCAGATCATACAGATCCTTGTCCGAAGCCGGGCCCGGGTCGATCTTGTTGCGGATGCCGTCCAGGCCCGCCATCATCAGACCGGCGAAGGCCAGATAGGGGTTTGCCGACGGATCGGGGAAACGCGCCTCGACACGTTTGGCTTTCGGCGATTCGGTCCACGGAATACGCACGGCGCCCGAGCGGTTGCGGGCCGAGTAGGCCAGCAGAACCGGAGCTTCAAAGCCCGGGATCAGACGTTTGTAAGAGTTGGTGCCGGGGTTGGTCAGGCCGTTCAGCGCCTTGGCATGTTTGATGATGCCGCCGATGAACCACAGAGCCTCTTGGCTGAGGTCGGCGTATTTGTCGCCGGCAAACAGCGGTTTGCCCTCTTTCCAGATCGACATGTTCACATGCATGCCCGAGCCGTTGTCGCCCTTCATCGGTTTCGGCATGAAGGTGACGGTCTTGCCATAGGCGTGCGCCACGTTGTGGATCACGTATTTGTATTTCTGGATGTTGTCAGCCTGTTCGACCAGACCACCAAAGATCATGCCGAGTTCGTGCTGGCAGGTCGCCACTTCGTGGTGGTGCTTGTCAACCTTGATGCCGATACGCTTCATGGTGGACAGCATCTCGCCGCGCAGGTCTTGCGCTTCGTCGATCGGGTTGACCGGGAAGTAGCCGCCCTTGTGGCCGGCGCGATGGCCGTAGTTGCCGCCTTCGGTGGCTGCATCGGTGTTCCATGCAGCGGCTTCGGCGTCGATCTCGTAAGCCACTTTGCGCGGCGAAACCGAATAGCGAACGTCGTCGAAGATGAAGAATTCAGCCTCGGGTCCGAAATAGGCGGCATCGCCGACGCCGGACGATTTCAGGAACGCTTCGGCCTTTTTCGCGATCTGGCGCGGGCAACGGTCATAGGCTTCGCCGGTGTCCGGTTCGACCACGTCGCAATGCACGCAGAGGGTTTTCTCGGCGTAGAAGGGGTCCATGTAGACCGACGATGCATCGGGCATCAGTTTCATGTCGGACTGGTCAATGGATTTCCAGCCAGCAATCGACGAGCCGTCGAACATGAAGCCTTCTTCGAAGAAGTCTTCATCCACCAGGTCAACGACCAGGGTAACGTGCTGAAGCTTGCCTTTGGGATCGGTGAAGCGAATGTCGAGATATTCGACTTCTTCGTCCTTGATCAGTTTCAGAGCTTTTGCAACTGCGCTCATCATGCTGCCTTTCGGGGTCTTGGTTTCGGTTTGGGCGGGATCGCCCGGTGTC
>CAMFLG010000126.1 GCA_945957495.1 uncultured Pseudorhodobacter sp.
TACCCGCATCTGGCAATTCTTTGGAATGGATAAACGGGGTCATTTCGGGCATTCTAAAAATAACGACTAATCTTATCGTCTTAGTGGAGAATCTCTAATGTCCTATAAAATCATCGGCTTGTCTGGAAGCCAGAGCCGCCCGTCCAAGACCCGCGCTTTGGTTGAGGCGGCCGTGATCCGGGCCACCTCGCAGTTCGATCTGGTCGGGGCTGTGTTTGATCTCTCCGATCTGGGCCCATCGCTTGGCCAGGCAGCGAAGCTGTCAGAGCTTTCGGAGTTTTCAAGGTCTGCGGTCGATAGCCTGCTTTCCGCCGATGCACTGGTGCTGGCCAGCCCGGTTTACAAGGGCAGCTATACCGGCCTTTTCAAACATCTGTTTGACCTTTTGGACCCGTCGGCCCTTGCCGGAAAGCCGATCCTGCTGGCGGCAACGGGCGGTGGTGATCGTCATGCCCTGATCATCGAACACCAGCTGCGCCCGCTGTTCGGCTTCTTTGAATCGCAAACGCTGGCGACCGGAGTCTATGCTTGCGATGCCGATTTTACCGCCGGTCAACCCACCGCCCCGGCCCTGCTGTCGCGGCTGGATCGTGCGGTGGATCAATTCGCGCCGTGGTTTGCGCGCAGACAGGCCGCGCAACTGACCGTCGCCGCCGAATAACCGCCCTTCCCTGACACGCCCTCCCGTCCCATCGCCGCCCTCGGCAATGGGCCAGCCGCCTACACCCTTTCCCTACAGGAGATCCGCTATGTCCCGCAAAATCCGCCTTGGTGCCTTCCTTCCCGGTGGGGGCCAGCACATCGCCGCATGGCGTCACCCCGACCAACCCGTCGATGGTGCGACCAGTTTTGAATTCCACAAGGAGCTGGCCCAAACCGCCGAACGCGGCCTGTTCGACGCCTATTTCCTGGCCGATGGCCTTGCCATCGCCTTTGGCGGCGGCATCGAGGGCGGCAATGCCAAGGTAGCCGGATTCGAGCCGGTGACGCTGTTTGCGGCCCTCGCCCCGCTGACAACACATCTGGGCTTCATCGCCACCGCCTCGACGACCTATGAGGAGCCCTACAACCTTGCCCGCAAGTTTGCCTCGCTGGATTTGCTGTCGAACGGCCGTGCCGGTTGGAACGTGGTGACAACAGCGACCGAATCCGCTGCGCATAACTTCAACCTTGATGCGCAACACCCGCACGAATTCCGCTATCGCCGCGCGGCGGAGCATGTCGATGTGGTCAAGAAACTGTGGGAAAGCTTCGAGGACGACGCCTTCTTGCGAGATCGCGCCTCGGGCCAGTTCTTTGATCCTGCCAAGGTGCATTACACCAATCACAAGGGTGAACATTTCAAGGTCAAGGGGCCACTGAACGTCAGCCGCAGCCCGCAGGGGCATCCGGTCATCGTGCAGGCGGGTCAGTCCGAGGACGGGCGCGGTCTGGCTGCCGCCAGCGCCGAGGTGATCTTCACTGCCCACCAACGCCTTGATACGGCGCAGGAATTCTATCGCGACATCAAATCCCGCGCGCGCGGTCTGGGGCGAAACCCGGATCACATCCTGGTCATGCCCGGCGTTTCGCCCTTCGTGGGCCGCACCGAAGCCGAAGCACGCGAAAAATATGACCGCCTGACCAGCCTGATTTTGGAGGAGGACGGCATTGCGCTGCTGAACGGCCTGACCGGCGGCACGCTTGATCTGACCGGCTATGATCTTGACGGGCCGCTGCCCCCTGCGCCGCCAACCGAAGGCATGAAGTCGCGTCAGGCCCTGATCCGGCAGATCGCCGATGAGAACAACTTCTCGATCCGGCAGTTGTATCAGTGGGTTGCGTCGGCGCGGGGGCATTTCACCTTGATTGGCACGCCGCAGACCATCGCCGATACCCTGCAAGACTGGTTCGAAAACGAAGGCGCAGATGGCTTCAACATCCTGCCGCCCTGGTTGCCGACCGGGCTGAATGACTTTGTCGATCTGGTCATTCCCGAATTGCAGCGCCGGGGCCTGTTCCGCACCGCCTATGAAGGCAAGACCCTGCGCGAAAACCTCGGCCTGCCCTTCCCGACCAACCGTTGGGCCGCTCCCCGCGCCGCCCATGCTGCGGAGTAGATCATGACGCTTCAAGGCCTTGATCCCCCCTTCTCGCGGCCCGTGGCAAACCCCTCTGGCGCAGTGATCCTGCGCCGGGGCGGATTGGTCGCACGGCGCTTTGCCACCCGTTATGGTGTCTTGATCGGCTTTCTGGCGTTTTGGCAGGTGGCCGCGACGCTCGGCTGGGTGAACCCCGCCATCTTTCCGCCGATTGACCAGATTGCGACTGCGCTTTGGGGCGCGCTGGCAGATGGGTCACTGACGGATGACATCGCGATTTCGCTGCAGCGTGCTGGCATCGCCTTTGTCGCCGCAGTTGGCCTTGGCATCCCGTTAGGCTTGTTGATGGGACAGATCCGTGTGATCGAACGGGCCCTGGACCCGATCTTGCAACTGTTCCGGCAAACCTCGGCACTTGCGCTTTATCCGGTGTTCATCCTGATTTTGGGCCTTGGCGAAACCTCGAAGGTCTTTGTGATCTTCTGGGCGACGCTGTTCCCGATCCTGTTGGCCACAATCGGCGGCGTCAAGGAAGTCGATGCCAAACTGATCGAGATGGCCCGCAGCTACGGGGCGCGGCAAACCACGGTCTTTCGCCGCGTCATCCTGCCCGCCTCGGTTCCGGCGATCTTTGTCGGGCTGCGGCTTTCGGCCACCACGTCGCTGTTGTTGCTGATCGCGGCCGAGATGATCGGCGCCAACAAGGGCATCGGGTTTCAGGTGATGAATGCCCAGTACAACTTTCAAATCCCGCTGATGTTTGCCGCCATCTTTCTGCTGGCCATGCTGGGTCTTGCCGCAAACGCCGTGCTGGTCGCTTTGCAAAACCATCTCTGTCGCTGGTCAGTCGCGTCACGATAACGATCTCAACTTGAAGGACAAAATATGAAACTCTCTCTTCGCACTCTTGCGATCACCGTTGCGCTTTCTTCCGCATCTGCGGCTCAGGCAGAGGACGTGACGCTGCGCTATCTGGCCTCGCAGGGTGGGCTGACCTCCTATGAATTGGCCGATCAGTTGGGTTATTTTGACGGAACCGGCATCAAACTGCAGAACGAAGGCTATGCGGCGGGCGGCCCCGCATCGCTGATCGCCCTGGCCGGGGGCAGCGTCGAAATTGGCGGTGCGGCAACGGCGGCCGTGCTGAATGCAATCGCCTCCGGCAATGATTTCATCGCCGTCGCCCCCTCCAACGGCATCAACGATGAAAGCCAGTCCATCTTTTATGTGCTGGACGACAGCCCGATCACCTCGATCAAGGATCTGGCGGGCAAGACGATTGCGGTGAACACCCTTGGGGCGCATCTGGACTACACGGTGCGCGAAGCCCTGCATTCGGTCGGCCTACCAGCTGACGCGGCCAACCTTGTGGTTGTTCCGGGCCCGCAACTGGAACAGGTCTTGCGATCCAAGCAGGTCGATGTAGCGGCCTTTGGCTATTGGCAGACCACGTTCGAAGGTGCCGCGCGCAAGGCAGGCGGCATCCGCGCCATCTTTGACGACACCGACGTGCTGGGCGACATCGCGGGCGGCTTTGTCGTGCTGCGCCGCGACTTCATTGCGGCGCACCCCGATACCGCCAAGGCCTTTGTCACCGCGAACGCCAAGGCACTGGATTACGCGCGTGAACACCCCGAAGAAACCAAGGCGATCTTTGCCAAAGTCCTTGCAGAACGCGGCGAAAATCCAGAGGTTGCCCAGTTCTTCGCCGGTTACGGCGTGCGGCAAGGTGGCTTGGCCGAAGACCGCGACATCCAGTTCTGGATCGACATTCTGGAACGTGAAGGCAAACTGAAGCCGGGCCAGCTGAACGTGTCTGCGGTGCTTTACAATCCCGCTGCAACCTATTGAGGCCATGATGAGCGCTGTTGAAACCATGCGCCGTGGCGAGATCTCTGTCAGGGGTCTCGCCAAATCCTTCACGCTGAACGGCCAGCGTCTGAACGTCCTGCGCGACTTGAATCTTTCGGTGGCGCCGGGCGAAAGCCTTGCCATCGTGGGGCCATCCGGCTGTGGCAAGACAACCCTTCTGCGGGTGCTGGCGGGTCTGGAATTGCCCGACACAGGCCAGGTGCTGATCGACGGCGTGCCCGTGCGCGGTCTGGGGCGGGAGCGTGCGATCATCTTTCAGGAGCCGCGCCTGTTGCCCTGGCTTTCCGTGCTGGGGAATGTCAGCTTTGGCCTGGAACTGCGCGGCGTCCCGCAAAGCCAGGCACAGGCGCGCGCGCGCCATTACATCCGGCTCGTGGGTCTGGCGGACTTTGAGACGGCATATCCGCGGCAATTGTCCGGTGGCATGGCACAGCGGGTGGGCATCGCCCGCGCCTTGACCGTGCAACCCGAAATCCTGCTGTTGGATGAACCTTTTGGCGCGCTGGATGCGATGACAAAGTTGACCATGCAGGAAGAACTGGCGCGCATCTGGCGCGAAGAGGCGCTGACAATGGTGCTTGTCACGCATGATCTGGAAGAGGCGATCTTTCTGGCAGACCGCGTTCTGGTGTTGCAGCGCGAAAACATGGGTGCCCCGCGCCTGATCGACATTTCCATTCCACGCCCCCGCGATCGCAGCAGCGGCGATTTCGTCAAGATGCGGCGGGCCTTGATGGCAGAGTTTGGCCTGCACTGAGGTGAAAGGCCCCCTGCAGCAACGCGCAGGCAAATCCACTCTTCAGCACCCCGCTTCGGGAAGAAACTTCTAAATCTCTGCCAATCTTTGGAATCCTAAATCACGACAAACATGGTAGAGTAATGTGACGAAGCATTCACACCAGCAGAACGATCTTCCGCCCCTTACAACGATAGGACAAGACCATGCTATATTGTGGATATGATCCCGGCTACCAAGCCTATGTTTCAGCTAACCTTCCGGTCGAACTGCCAATTTCGCGGGTCTATGCGACAACCGTGCTTGCGCTGTTCAGCCTGACCCTGATCGCCTGTCTTGCAGCGGGGCTGACATGAAAGATATCTTCGATCCCCCGCAAATCCCACCCGCCGCATTGAACGTCCTGATCATCGGCGGTGGTGCCAGTGGCGTGCTGATGGCGGTGCATCTGTTGCGCCAACCCGCGCCCGTCAAGGTAACGCTCATCGAAGGGCGTGGCGCCATGGGGGCGGGCATAGCCTATGCCACCACTGACCCAGAGCACCTCTTGAACACGCGCGTGCATAACATGAGCGCGTTTCCTGAGGATCCCTTGCATTTTCACCGTTGGCTGATCCAACGCCCAGAGCATGCAAAAGAGTCGGATCAGGGCTTTGTGCGCAGGTCAACCTACGGTGCCTATCTTGGCGCGATCATGGCGCAATTCGAGAATGACCCTCGGCTGACGCGGGTGTTCCAAGAGGTTGTAAAGCTGGAAGAAACCGACCTGGACCTGCAGGTGCAACTGGCCGATGGGCGGCGCATCAGCGGCGATCGGGCGATCCTTGCAACAGGCCATGTGACACCGGATCAGTCGCGCGAATGGCCGCTGGTGGGGGCATGGCAATCGCTCGACGCCCCACCACCGCAGTCGCGCATCGTGATCGTGGGGTCGGGTCTTTCGATGGTGGATCAGGTGTTGACGATCCTGCGCTCTGGGCATCAGGGGCCGATCCTGTCGGTATCCCGCCGCGGTCTCCTGCCGCGCGACCACGCAAAAACCACGCCAATGCTGATTGAGGACAGGGATTTGCCGCTGGGAACTTCGGTCTCAACCCTGCTGCAATGGGCGCGCCGACTGGCCGTGGCCGCCGAACGCCAAGGCGGCACCTGGCGCGATGCTGTGGATGGAATCCGCCCGCATGTGCGCCGGATATGGCGGTCCCTGCCGCAGACGGAACGCGCGCGGTTCTTGCGGCATGTCGCGACCTGGTGGGATGTGCACCGCCACCGCATACCTCCGCAATCGCAGGCCAGACTGAACAACGCCATCCTGACGGGTCAGTTGACGATCAGAAAAGCCGCGTTCCAAACCGCAATCGCACGGCCAGAGGGAGGGTATTACGCCTTCGTCCGCCCCTTCCGCAGTCAGGAGGTTGAGTCGATCACCGCCGGGCGGGTCATAGATTGCCGCGGCATCCGTCGCGACCCGGAACAGCACGCCTCACCGCTGGTGGCAGATCTTCTGGCCCGGGGCGCCGCAAGGATTGATCCGTTGCGGATCGGTCTGGATGTGGATGATCGCGGCAGGCTCTTGCGCCGAGACGGGAGTGTCAACGCCCGGGTCTATACCATCGGCCCCGCCTCCCGCGCGGCCTTCTGGGAAATCACGGCCATCCCGGACATTCGTGAACAGGTGGCGCAACTGGCGCAGGATTTGGCAACGGTCGCCAGCCCGGCAACGGTCTGAAAAGAAGGCTGTCTGCGCAGGATCTGGACCTTGCGCAGACAAACCTCCAAGGCACGTCAGGTCGCAACAAACCCCGTCCCAAACACGGTTGCAAGACTGCTGCGACGATCAATCGGGCACCCGATCTGCGCAATCCCGCCAATCGACAACACAGCCGCCAAATCGGACCACTCCACCGTAATTTCTTGATGATTTGTCTCGAAAATCTTGGCCAGTCCAATCGAGTTGCTGGGGCGTAACTCCTTCAGAAATCATGGCATGAGGGTGTTGTGCTGCGGCGGCCCTCAGTTCAGATATGTTTGGGGATCATTTTTTGGGTGCAGGCGGTTCGGTAAACTGAAAGTGTGCCGCGCCGGTTGAAACGGCGTTGACCCTGTGGGGTAGAAAGCCAAAAAAGGGCTTAGCCCTGCTGCTGCGCAGGCGATGGAAAGCAGGAGCGGGCCACAGTGTCGATCTGGAAACAACTTGTTCTGTGCCTGATCGTTGTGGTCATTGCCGGTTTCGCCGTTCTGTGGCTGTCCCCAACCGCCGCACGCTTTGCCGCCCAGAACGGGCTTGCGGCGCCGCTGGCCGCGATGGGGATTCCGCCTGCCGCGACACCTGCACCGGATCAGGCATCTGCCTCGGGTAAATCCGCACAGCCCGGCGCTGCAGCGCCGTCGGGGCGCGGCGGTGCGGGCGGCGGACGCAAGGCAACGGTTGTGCTGCAACCGGCCGGAACCGCCATCATCAACGACAAGGTCACGGCGCTTGGCACCGCAACCGCGCTGCAATCCGTCACGGTTCAGCCCAAAGCCAGCGGCACCCTGACCGAAATCGCGGTGCAATCCGGGCAGGCCGTGCAGGCGGGTGACGTGCTTGCGCGACTGGATTCAAACGTGCAGCAGATCGCCCGCGACAAGGCCGACCTGACCCTGCAGGACGCGCGGCGCACGTTGGAGCGCAACAAGGTTTTGGTGCAAAACAACGCAGCCCCGGTCAATCAGACCCAGGCCGTCGAGCTTGCCGCCCAGATGGCAGAGCTTTCCCTGCGGCAGGCCGAACAGGATCTGGCCGACCGCACCGTGATTGCGCCGATTTCGGGCGTGGCGGGCATTGTAAAGCTGAACGCTGGCAATGATGTGACCTCAAGCACCGCGATTGTGACCATCGAGAATGCCTCGTCGCTGCTGGTCAACTTCTGGCTGCCCGAGCGTCTGGCCGGTCAGGTCAGCTTGGGCGCAGAGGCCACTTTGCTGCCGGTGGCGCAACCGGACCGCAGCCTGACGGCCAAGATTGCCTCCATCGACAATCAGATTGATCCCGCCAGCGGCACCTTTCAGGTGCAGGCGCAGGTGGAAAACACCGATGCCCGGTTGCAGGCGGGCATGGCTTTTACCGTGGTGATGCAATTCGTCGGGCAAAGTTTCGTGACGGTGGATCCGCTTGCGGTGCAATGGGGCTCTGACGGTGCCTATGTCTGGCGCTATGCCGAGGGCAAGGTTGAAAAGATGCCGGTGCGCATCGTGCAGCGCAACACCGAAACCGTGCTGGTCGCGGGCGAGATTGCAGCAGGCGACCGCATCGTGACCGAAGGGCTGGACGGGCTGAAACCCGGGGCAGAGGCTGTCTCTTATACACATCTGACGCTGCCGACGACTAGTCGAGGGGTGG
>CAMFLG010000127.1 GCA_945957495.1 uncultured Pseudorhodobacter sp.
TGATTTCCAGCATCAAGGATGAGGGGCCGTTCCTGTTGGAATGGGTCGCGCATCATCTTGTGCTGGGGTTTGACCGCATCTGCATCGCCTCGAACGATTGCCGCGACGGATCAGACCGGCTGTTGGCGGCGCTGGGCCGGGCGGGCTATATCGCGCATGTGCCGAATGTGTTGCAGCCCGGCGATATTCCGCAGCACGCAGGCTATGACAAGATCAGGGCGACGCAGGGCATTGATGCGGCTGAATGGCTGATGATGCTGGATGCGGATGAATTTCTGAACGTGCATGTCGGCGCGGGCCGGGTGGGCGATCTGACCGACCGCGCCGAGGCGAACGTGGATGTGATCGCGCTGAACGGGCGGTTTTTCACCGATGCGCCGGGGGGAAATTGGCAGCCGGGGCGGGTCTGCGCGCAGTTTGTGGCGCCGGTGGCGGTGCGGCACAAGGCCAATGCGGCGCTGAAAACGCTGACGCGCGATCCTTCGCGGTTCCGGGCTGTTCACAATCATTCGATGGTGGGGTTTCAGGGCAAGGGGCGGTTGCGGGTGCTGTGGGGCGACGGCACGGTGCGCGATCTGGAAAAGGGTGTGCCGATGTGGAAGCAGTTGCGCAACGGGCCGCTGCGGCAGATTTCGCACCGTTTGGCGCAGTATAACCACTATGGCATCAAGACCTGGGACAGTTTTCTGCTGCGCCGGGATCGGGGGCGCGGGGCTGTGGCAGAGATGGTGCCGGAAAAGGCGCGCCACACCGACGCCTATTTCGCCGAACGCTCAGAGCCCGAGGGGCAGGACCGCAGCATTGCCCGCTATGAGGCAGAGGTGGTGGCGCGGATGCAGGCGATGTTGCAGGACGATGAGATTCGCCGCTGTCAGCAGGATTGCGAGCGGCTCTACGGCGCCTTGCTGGCGCCATACCGGCGTTAGAGTTCGCGCATCCAGAATTGCAGCGGTTTGGTGGTTTCGGCGGCGGCGCCGACATCTTTCCAGCTGAATTCGGCGATGACACCGGGCAGCGGAGCATAGCCGCGTCCCAGCCAGAACGCATCGTTGGTGCGGGCGTTTTCGGGTTTGGCGGGGTGGGATTCAGGGCGCTGCACCGAGCAGAAGGCAACGTAGCGGCGGCGCATGGCGCGGGCGTGGTCTTCGCGCAGGTCAATGAAGCGGTGGCCAAGGCCGATGCCGCGATAGGGTTCCAGCAGCACCGATTCCGCGCCGTAAAGGATATCGGTCAGCGGGATTCCCAGCCGCGCGAAGGGGGCCGAAAACGCCTCGGCGTGATCCTCCATCAGGGTGGAGGTGGAGGCGCCGATCAGTTGGCCATGGTGGAAGGCACCGACCAGCAGCGCACCGGGGTTGTCGCGATAGGTGGCGAGGTAGGCGCGTTCGTAATCCAGCGTGCCGTCGTAAAGATAGGGCCAGTCGCGGAAAACCGCGATGCGCAGGCGGGCGACATCGTCAAGTGCTGCCTCCAGTGCGGGGCCGGTCAGGCTGCGGACCTCGATCTCATCTTCGGTCATGCCGAGACCTGTTTGATCCAGTCGTTGAGGTTGTAGAAGGTGGTGATGCGGCTGATCTTGCCGTTCTGAAGGTCAAAGAACGATCCGGCGGGCAGGATATAGGTCTGGCCCTGCGCGGTGGGCAGGCCGGGATCGGTTTTCAGATAGGTGCCGTGGACGACAAATTCGGCGGCGGCGCGGGTGCCTGCGGTGTTGGTGAAGATTTCGATGTCGCGCAATTCCTCGCGGTAGGACACCCCCATATGGGCGCAGAATTCCGCGAAGAGTGCGCGGCCCCGGCGGATGCCGCCCTCGTTGACGCGGTGTTCGACGTCATCGGTGACGCAGGCCAGCATTCCGGCGGCGTCGCCTGCGTTGAAGGCGGCGTAATAGGCGGCGATGGTGGCGTGGGCGCTGGCTTGGGTCATGCGGGGCCTTTTTGCGACTGTCCCGGGTGGGGACAATTTTTCATGTAAATAAATCAATGGGTTACCTGTTAGGCTTTAACCCATTCTTAACATTTGTCGCATGAGGCGGCGGCAAGGTCCAGATCGCAATCGGCAGGATGGGTGCCGATTGCGACCTGAGAGGGTGCCTTAGAGCGCGGCTTTGATCGTGACCGCGATCGGCGTGGTGGGGCGGCCGATCAGTTTGGAAAGCGTGTGGCTTTCATCCAAGAGCGCGCCGCGCGATGCGGTATCGTCGCTGTCGGCCAGAACGGCGGCAAAGCCTGCGGGCAGGCCAAAGCTTTGCAGGATGCCTGCGTAAACGTCTTTCGGCAGCGAGTTGTAGGGGACGGGCTTGCCCACCTGTTTGGACACTTCGGCGGCGAATTCGGCCATGGTGAAGGGGGTGTCGCCCGCCAGTTCATAGGTTTTGCCAGCGGTGCTGTCATCCAGTGCGGTGACGGCGATTGCCTCGGCATAGTCGGCACGGGCGGCAGAGGCGATGCGTCCTTCGCCGGACGAACCGATCAGGGCGCCGTGTTCGACCGAAGCCTTGAGCGAACCGGTGTAGTTTTCGGTGTACCAGCCATTGCGCAGCAGGGTGACGGCCAAGCCAGAGGCCTTGAGCGCGGCTTCGGTGGCGATGTGGTCTTGCGCCAGGACCATCGGCGAGGCGTCGCCCTTGAGGATCGAGGTGTAGATGATGCGGGTGACGCCCGCAGCCTTGGCGGCGGTGATCACCGCGATGTGCTGGCCAGCGCGGTCGTTGAAATCATTCGAGGAAATCAGGACGAGGGTTTTGACGCCCGCCAGCGCCGGGGCAAGGGTTTCGGGTTTGGTGTAATCGAAGGCGCGGACGGGCACGCCCAGATCGGCCTTCGGATCGCGGGCAAGCGCCACGACATCGGCTTGCGGGGCACGGGCTTTGAGGGCGGCGAGGGCGAGGCGGCCGAGGTGGCCGGTGGCGCCGGTGATGGCAATGGTCATGGGGTTCTCCTTGGTTGATGGCGTAGAGATACCCCTTTACTTACGAAATGGAAGTACCTACATTTCTGTTAGTTTCAGCAAATCTGCACAAGGGGATGATCATGGTTGCAGAGGTGGGGTTTGCGCCGAATGTGCTGGCGGCGGAATGCCCGTCGCGGGCGGTTCTGAAACATCTGACCAGCCAGTGGGGCGTTCTGGTGATGCTGGCCTTGCGGGATGGCACCTTGCGGTTTTCGGCGCTGCGGCGGCGGATTGGCGGCGTGTCAGAGCGGATGCTGGCGCAAACCTTGCAGGTGCTGGAGGCGGACGGGCTGATTCAGCGCACCGCCTATCAGGTGGTGCCGCCGCATGTGGACTATGCACTGACGCCGCTGGGCGCCGAGGCTGCGGCGCGGGTGGCGGACCTGACCGGCTGGATCGAGGCGAAACTGCCGGAGATCATGGCCGCGCGGGGGTAGGACTGGGGGCTTCGCGCCCCCAAGGATTTGCTGCGCAAATCCTTCCCCTGCGGGATATTTGGGCCAAGATGAAGAAATTTTAGGTAAGTTTTAGGGATTGTCTCAGGTTGCGGTGGGCGGGCCGAAGCGGTCGATCATGCGATCCTTGATCTGGTCGCGGGCCTGACGATAGGCGGCGAGTTTCGCCTCGCGCCCCTCGCCCAGGGCGGTCGGGTCGATGATCGGCCAGTATTCAACCTCCAGATGGCTGAGGCGGGTCAGGTCCAGCGCGGCGCGTTTGCTGGCGGCGGACAGGGCGACGATCAGATCGAATTGGCCCAGATCGTCGCCCAGGCTTTGCATTTCGTCAAACGAGCGCGAGCGGTGGCGCGACAGTTCAATCCCCAGCTCGCGGCAGACCGTGATGGAAAATCCGTCGATTTCCATATCGTTATGCACGCCCGCCGATTGCACGTAGGCGCGCTGGCCATAGAATTTTTTCATCATCGCCTCGGCCATGGGCGAGCGGACGGCATTGTGATCACAGCAAAACAGCACGGCAGTCGGGAATGCGGCCACGATCAACCCCAATGCAGAACGCAGATCAGGGTAAACAGGCGGCGGGCGGTGTCGATATCGACCTCTGCCTTGCCTTCCAGGCGTTCCTGCAACACGCGCGCCCCTTCGTTGTGAATGCCGCGCCGGGCCATGTCGATCGCCTCGATCTGGCTGGGCGGCAGGCGTTTGACCGCCTCGAAATAGGATTCGCAGATCTGGAAGTAGTCTTTCACCACCTGCCGGAACGGCCCAAGCGACAGGTGAAATTCGCCGACCTTCTGCGCGGCCTCGGTGGAGAGGTCAAAGACCAGGCGGCCGTCGCGGATGGCCAGGCCCAGCCGGTAGGGGCCGGGCAGCACGGGGCGGTCTTCGCGCACGGGGAGGGCGAAGGAGTTGTCCTCCAGCAGATCGAAGATGGCGACCTTGCGTTCCTGTTCGATTTCCGCCGTGGGGCGGGCGAGGCCCTTTTCGTCGATGTCGATGGCGCAGATGCGGTTGGTCATGGTTGCCCCCGGTTCAGGCGGTCAAGCCGGGCGCGGACCGACAGGCCGTGCGCTTGCAGGCTTTCCGATGTGGCAAGGCGTTCGGCGGCGGGTCCGATCTGGGCCAGCGCCTCGGGCGTCATGCGGGCGAGGGTCGTGCGTTTGAGAAAGTCCATCACACTCAATCCGGAAGAAAACCGCGCCGAGCGGGCGGTGGGCAAGACATGGTTCGGCCCGCCAACGTAATCGCCGATTGCTTCCGGAGTCCATGCCCCAAGGAAGATGGCACCGGCATGGGTGATTTCAAGGGCAAGCGTCTCGGGGTCGGCGGTGCAGAGTTCAAGGTGTTCGGGGGCGACGCGGTTGGACAGCCGGGCGGCCTCGGACAGGTCGCGGGTGATGATCACAGCACCATTGTCGCGCCAGCTGGCCCCGGCGATGGCGCGGCGTTCGAGGGTTTCAAGGCGTTTCTCGACGGCGGCGGTGACGTCGGCGGCGAAGGCGGCGGAGGGGGTGATGAGGATGGATTGCGCCGAGGCGTCATGTTCGGCCTGCGACAGAAGGTCGAGCGCGATCCAGTCGGGATCGTTTTCCGCATCGGCGATGACGAGGATTTCCGAGGGGCCGGCGATCATGTCGATGCCGACGCGGCCAAAGACGCGGCGTTTGGCGGCGGCGACATAGGCGTTGCCGGGGCCGGTTATCTTGTCCACCGGCTGGATGGTTTCGGTGCCATAGGCGAGTGCGGCGATGGCTTGGGCCCCGCCGATGCGGTAGATCACGTCAACGCCTGCGATGCGGGCCGCCAGAAGCACCAGCGGGTTGACCACGCCGCCGGGGGTGGGGCAGGCGATGGCGAGGCGTTCGACCCCGGCCACCTTGGCGGGGATGGCATTCATCAGGACCGAGGACGGGTAAGAGGCGATGCCGCCGGGGACGTAAAGACCTGCCGCGGAAACCGGGGTCCAGCGCCAGCCCAGCCGCGCACCTGAGTCTTCCTGCCACATCGCGTCTTCGGGCAATTGCCGGGCGTGGTAGGCGCGGATGCGGGTGGCGGCGAGTTCAAGGGCGGCGCGATCCTCGGGCGAGACTTTGGCGCATTCGGCCTCGATCTCGGCCTGCGTGAAGGCGAGGGTTTCGGGGGTGAGGCTGAGGCGGTCGAATTTGGCGGTGAGGTCGATCAGGGCCTGATCGCCCCGGGCGCGCACGTCGGCGATGATGGCGGCCACGGCGTGATCCACGTCTTCAGCCTCTTCGCGTTTCATCCCCAGAAGGGCGGTGAAGCGGGTTTCGAAATCGGCGTCGGTGGTGGAGAGATAGGTGGGCATGGCGGCCTCCGGCTGTGATGGAGGGTGCATAGCGAAGGGGCCGGGGGGCTGCAAGAAGAAGGGGGGCTGCGCCTTGCGCAGATGGGGGCTTTGCGCCCCCACGGATTTGCCTGCGGCAAAACCTTCCCCCGCAGGATATTTGAGAACAGATGAAGAAATTTTAGGCGAATTTTAGGGAACTGGGGCCCTATTCCAGCGGGGTTTCGGCGTGAGGGATGTGGACGGCGAGGAGGCAGCCGTTGGGGGTGTAGGAGTTGTGTTCGGTGCCGTCGCGGTAAAACACCATGTCGCCCTTGCGGAACACGGTGCCGTCGCTTTCGATCAGCTCGCCTTCCAGGATCAGGAATTGTTCGTGGCCGTTGTGGCGGTGGCTGCGCGTCTTCATCCCGGCGGGCATGCGGTAGACGTGAAAGCCTTCGCCGAGGGGCTTGTCATCATCCAGTTGCAGGATGGCGTCGCCGAGGGCGAGGCCGTCTGGGTAGACGAAGGATTTGAATTCGGCATCGGCGATGTTGGCGATGCGGCGGTCGGCGGCGGCGATGGGCTTCATGGGGATCCTCAGGCGGTGAAAGCGGGGTCGCGGTGGGTTTCGCGGCCCTTGAAATGGGTGGACAGCACGCGGGTTTCGGCGATGCTGTAGGGGTCGCAGGTGAAGATATCGCGGTCAAGCACGATGAAGTCGCCCGAAAGGCCGGGGCGCAGCGCGCCGCAGATGTGGCTGCGCCAGGATGCGGCGGCGGCGTGGGTGGTGTAGCCGCGCACGGCCTCTTCGACGGTCAGGCGCTGTTCGGGCAGGAAAGGCTCTGCGCGGCCGCGCGCGCGCAGGGGTTCGCGGGTGACGGCGATGGTGATGATCTCGAACGGATTGAGCGAGGACACCGCCCAATCGGAATTGATGCAATAGGGCGCGCCCGCGTCGATCAGGCTGCGGAACGGGTAGGTCATGGCGCGGCGGGCGGCGCCGATCAGCGGCGTGGCGGGGTTCGGCTCGTACGGGTCATCGCAGGCCCAGAGCGGCTGCATATTGGCCATGACACCCAGTTCGGCAAAGCGGGGCAGATCATCGGGGTGGACGAGTTGCACATGCGCGATCTGGTGCAGCGAGGGCCAGGCGCCGTTGGCGCGGCGCGCGGCCTCAAAGCCATCCAGCGCGGCGCGGGTGGCGGCGTCGCCGATGCAATGGACGTGGATCTGAAAGCGGTCGGCATCCAGCGCGGTGAAAAGATCGCGGATCTGATCGGGGGTGAACATCAGTGGGGCGTTGCCGCCCGCCGCATCGGCATAGGGTTCGACCACCGCGGCGGTGCGGTTTTCAAAGCCGCCGTCGAAGAAGAATTTCGCCGAATGCAGGTGAAAATCCGGCCCCGGATGGGCGGCGCGCCAGGCGCGCAGGCGGGTCAGCGCGGTTTCCACCGTATCGGCGGCGGTGATCAGCATGGCGCCTGCGACGCGCAGGGTCAGGGATTCCCCCGCCGCCGCATAGTGGCGGCGGTGTTCATCGCGCACCGCAGGGTCGAGGACGCCGGTGATGCCGTGGCGGCCCGCATGGGCTTGGGCGGCCAGCAGCCCCTTGGCGATGGTGTCATCGCTGACCTCGGGCAGGAATTTCAGCGCCCAGGCGATGGCCTCTTCATGCAGCATTCCGGTGGCGCGGCCCGTCGCGTCGCGCACGATATGGCCGTTCATCGGGTCGGGTGTGGCGTCGGTAATGCCGATTTGCGCGATGGCGGCAGAGTTGATGCAGGCGTTGTGGAAGTTGTAATCGTAGATCAGGCAGGGGCGGTCTGCTACCGCCACGTCCAGCACATCGCGCGTCAGGTTGTGGTCGCCGAAAAGGCCGCTGGCCCAGCCGGCACCCCAGACCACCGGAGAGGTGTTGCGGGCGGCATGGGTGGCGAGGGCTTGTTGCAGCTCTGCCAGGCTGGTGGCGTCGTAGAGATAGGCGCTGTCCACCAGATCGGTGCCGCCGTTCAAGAGGTGGATATGGGCATCCTGAAAGCCGGGCAGCACAAGGCGGCCGCCCGCGTCGATGCGGCGGGTATTTGGGCCAGCAAGCGCGGTGATTTCGGCATCGGTGCCGATCCGGGTGATCTTGCCTGCGGTGATCGCCATGGCCTGCGCCTGTGGGTGGGCGTCGTCCATGGTGCGGATATGGGCGTTGGTCAGGATCAGGTCGGCGGGCATGTCAGGCCTTTATTGCAATGGTTTCAAGGGCATCCCAATCGTCGGCGGGGATGACATGGGCCGGTTCGTTCACATCGGCGGTCCAGGCGAAGATGCACAGGAACGGGGTGGGGCCGGTTTTGGTCAG
>CAMFLG010000128.1 GCA_945957495.1 uncultured Pseudorhodobacter sp.
CTCAGATCATGCAGAATCAACCCGCTCAGAACACCGCAGCTAGGGTAGACCCTTTCGAAAACTCCGGCGCGACACCCCGCCCCGTCAGCCGCGCGCTGCCGCTGCGATATGGCCCCAGCGGGCCAGATCGGCCAGGGTATCGCGCAGGCTGTCGGCGGCGGGGCGATAGCGGATCCCCAGATCGCGCTGCGATTTGCTGGTATCATACTGCGGCACCCGGCCCAGATGGCTGCGCAGATAGCTGCCGATCCCTGCAGGCTGGGTATAGCTCGCCAGCTTCATCAGCGCCGTGCCGAAGCCACCGCTCAGATCCAGCTTCGGCAGTTTCCCCGCATAGCCCTCGGCACGCATCAGCGCGATCGCCTCTGCCATCGACATATTCCCCGCCACGCACAGATATCGCCCCGCCGCCTGCGGCCGCTCCATCGCCGCCAGATGCGCCGCCGCCACATCCCGCACATCCACCAACCCCCAGGTCAGCGCCAGCACCGCCGGATACTGCCCCTTCAGCATGTTCACAAACACCTCAGGAGAGGCGTTGACGGCGCGGGTATGCGACGGGCCCATGACCAGAAACGGGTTGATCACCACCAGATCGAACCCCGGCTGTTCCGCCGCCATGAAATCCCAGGCCGCCCGCTCTGCCAGGGTCTTGGAATAGTAATAGGGATTGCGGGCAAGGCTGGATTTGCTGTTCCAATCCGCTTCGGTCAGAACCCGCCCGTCCGGCTCATCCGTCACCGCCGCGACGGAAGAGGTCAGCACAACCCGCTTGACCCGCGGATTGGCTCTGGCCGCGCGCAGCATCGACAGCGTCCCTTGCACCGCAGGATCGACCAGATCGCGCTGCGGGTCTTTGACGTTGACGATATAGGGGCTGGCCAGATGCAGGATGGCATCCACATCGGCATGCGCCGTAAACGGGTCGGCATCCAGCAGATTGGCCGCCACCAGCCGCAAATCGCCCTGCATCGCGCACAAAAACCCAACCTTGGCCACATCCCCGGGGTCGCGCACCGTGCCCACCACGGAATGCCCCTTGGCCAGCAACTGCTCAATGACATGCCCGGCGATAAAGCCTGTGGCGCCACTGACCAGAACCGTCTTGCCCATTCGCCCAACCCCTTTGCATCCTGCCTTGCCCTGAAACATAGGCCGCCCCACCGGAATTGCGACCTGTTTTCACGCCAAACGCATCCATCTGCCTGATCGCACCCATGGGTAAACCACCCGTGAACGGCGCCCCTCTATCCCCCCGCAGGCGCGCATGGCATGACTGCACGCAACCGAACCTGCCCAAGGCAAGCCCATGCGCACCCCGTTCTTCGCCCCCCTGCTGATCGCCGCCAGCCTCATCGCCCAAACCGCCACCAGCGAAACCGCCATCCCACAATCGCAACCGCAGATCGCGCTCAGCTTCGCGCCGGTGGTCAAGGCAACCGCCCCCACCGTGGTGAACATCTTCACCACCAAAATGGGCGAACGGCGCAGCAACCCCTTTACCGATGACCCGTTCTTCGGCCAGTTCTTTCAGGACATGCCCGGCACCCCGCAACAGCAAAGCGCGCTGGGCTCTGGCGTCATCGTCAGCCCCGATGGCATCGTGCTGTCAAACTACCATGTCATCGAAGGTGCCACCGAAATCCGCGTGGTGCTGAACGACCGCCGCGAATATGCGGCCGCCGTGATGCTGGCGGATGAAGACAGCGATCTGGCCGTGCTGCGGCTCGAAGGGGCGCATGACCTGCCCGCACTGGCGTTTGACGATTCCGATACGCTGCAGGTGGGCGATCTGGTTCTGGCCATCGGCAACCCGTTTGGCGTCGGGCAAACCGTGTCCTCGGGCATCGTTTCCGGGCTGGCGCGTTCGGCGCTGCAGGTCGGCAACGGGCGCGGCTACTATGTGCAAACCGATGCGCCGATCAATCCGGGCAACTCGGGTGGCGCGCTGGTCGATATGGCCGGGCATCTGGTGGGCATCAACACCGCGATCCTGACGCAGGACGGCGGATCAAACGGCATCGGCTTTGCCATACCCGCCAACCTCGCCGCCGCCGTGGTGGCGCAGGCAGAGGCTGGGGCCGACCATTTCACCCGCCCCTGGGCCGGGGTTTCGGCGCAGGGTGTCGATGCCGCCACCGCAAACGCGCTGGGGCTGGACGTGCCGCAAGGCGTCCTCTTGTCCGATCTGCACCCGCAAAGCCCCTTCGGGCAGGCCGGGCTTGCCAGCGGCGATGTGGTGCTGACCCTTGGCGGGCAAGAGGTGAACACCCCGCAGGAAATGAACTACCGCCTGGCCATTCTGGGCACCGGCGCCTCGGTTCCCGTCACCTATCAGCACGACGGCGCCACCGCCGAAGCGACGCTAAACCTTGCCCCGGCCCCCGACGACCCCCCGCGCGCGGCCGTCACGATCAGCGACGACGTGGTTCTGCGCGGCCTCACCGTCAGCCGCATCAACCCGGCGGTGATTTCGGAACTCGGCCTGCCGCTGTCGGCCACCGGGGTTGTCGTCACCGCTGCCACCGATATCGCCGCCCGCACCGGGCTTGCCCCCGGTGACATCATCACCGCGATCAACGGCAGCGACATCACCAGCCCCGCCGATGTGGCCGATGCCGCGACGGCCCAATCCCGCCGCTGGCAGATCGACATTCTGCGGCAGGGTCAGGCGCTCAGCCTGCGCTTCCGGCTCTGATGCGCTCTGGCCCCGGGGCCGGTTGCGGGATAGATTGGCCGCATGGCTGATCTTTTTGACACCCCGGGCACCCCCGCCGCCCCGACTGCGCCGCGCCCCCTGGCCGACCGGCTGCGCCCGCGCAGTCTGGCCCAGGTGATCGGTCAGGGCCATGTGCTGTCGCGCGACGGCCCGCTGGGGTCGATGCTGGCCGCACACAGCCTGTCGTCGCTGATCCTCTGGGGACCGCCCGGCGTGGGCAAGACCACCATCGCGCGTCTGTTGGCGGCAGAGACCGACCTCGCCTTCGTGCAGATCTCTGCCATCTTCACCGGCGTCCCCGATCTGCGCAAAGTGTTCGAGGCCGCCAAGATCCGCCGCCAGAACGGGCAGGGCACCCTGCTGTTCGTGGACGAAATCCACCGCTTCAACAAGGCGCAGCAGGACGGCTTTCTGCCATATATGGAGGATGGCACCATCCTTCTGGTCGGCGCCACCACCGAAAACCCCAGTTTCGAGTTGAACGCCGCCCTCCTGTCGCGCGCGCAGGTCATCGTGCTGGAACGGCTGTCGTTGACCGATCTGGAACTTTTGGCCCAACGCGCCGAAATGGAACTAGGCCGCCCGCTGCCCCTGGACGGTGCCGCGCGAGAGGCGTTGATTGACATGGCCGATGGCGACGGTCGCGCGCTGTTGAACCTGATCGAACAGGTTTCTGCGTGGAAAACCGACAGACCCCTGACCCGCGATCAACTCTCCACCCGCCTGATGCGCCGCGCCGCGAAATACGACAAGTCGGGTGAGGAGCATTACAACCTGATCTCTGCCCTGCACAAATCGGTGCGCGGCTCCGATCCCGATGCCGCCCTCTACTGGTTCGCCCGCATGCTCGAAGGCGGTGAAGACCCGCGCTTTCTGGCCCGCCGCATCACCCGCATGGCGGTCGAGGATATCGGATTGGCCGATCCGCAGGCGCAGGCGATCTGCCTGGAATCCTGGAACACCTATGAACGTCTGGGCAGCCCCGAAGGCGAACTCGCGCTTGCACAAGCCTTGGTTTACCTTGCCCTCGCCCCCAAATCCAATGCCGTCTATACCGCCTACAAGGCCGCCCGCGAGGCTGCGCGCGAAACCGGCAGCCACCCGCCGCCGCTGCATATCCGCAACGCCCCCACGCGCCTGATGAAAGACATCGGCTACGGCGCGGGCTATGCCTATGACCACGATGCCGAAGACAGCTTCTCTGGCCAGAACTACTTCCCCGATGGCATGAAACGCCCGATCTATTACAACCCACCCGAACGCGGGTTTGAACGTGATCTGAAAAAACGCATCGACTATTTCACCAAATTGCGCGCCAAACGTCAGGGCAGCTAACTTCCCCGGCTTTCATACTGGCTCAAGTACTCCGGGGTCCGGGGCAGAGCCCCGGGGCCAGCCAAAGTTCCCACCCCCGCCCCAAGTAGGTCGGGCATCAGACCGACTCTCCCTCCCCAACCCCGGTTGACAATTTCCCCGCCCGCGCCCAAGGAAAGCCGATGGTCTTGACTCTGTCCCAAGTCGCCCTCGGTGGCGCGATTGGCGCATCCTTGCGCTATCTCTCGAATGTAGGCGCCATGCGCCTGTTCGGGCCGGGCTTTCCTTACGCCACGCTTTTCGTCAACATTCTGGGGTCTTTCGTCATGGGCGTGCTGGTGGTGTTGCTGGCGCACAAGGGCGGCATGCGCGCGGCCCCGTTTCTGATGACGGGCATTCTTGGCGGTTTCACCACGTTTTCCGCATTCTCGCTGGACGCCTTCACCATCTACGAACGCGGCCAGCCGGGCCTTGCCGCCGCCTATATCCTGGGCTCTGTCGCCCTATCCATTCTGGCGCTGAGCCTTGGCGTCCTGCTGACCAGAGGAGCCCTCGCATGAGTGCTGTATTGCTGCTGACCGTATCCGAAGAAGACGGCGAACAACGCCTTGACCGCTGGTTTAAGCGGCGTTTCCCGCATGTCACCCAAGGCCATGTCGAAAAGATGTGCCGCACGGGTCAGGTGCGCGTGGATTCCGCACGCTGCAAGGCGTCCGATCGGGTTGTCCCCGGCCAGACCATCCGCGTCCCGCCGCTGCCGGATGCGGCGGCCCCCGCGCCGCGCCGCGCGGGTTCGATCAGCGCCGCCGATGAAAAGATGATCCAGAACGCCGTGCTGTGGAAGGATGAGCATATCATCATCCTGAACAAACCGCCGGGCCTGCCGTCGCAAGGCGGTTCTGGTCAGGGCGACCGTCATGTCGATGGATTGGCCGAGGCGCTGAAATTCGGCTACAAGGAAAAGCCGAAACTGGTGCATCGGCTGGATAAAGACACCTCCGGCGTTCTGATGCTGGCCCGCACCGACCGCGTCGCCCGCGCCCTGTCAGAGGCTTTGCGCCACCACAACACCCGCAAGATCTACTGGGCCGCTGTCGCTGGTGTGCCGCATCCGCGCAAAGGCTCGATCAAATACGCCCTGCAAAAGGCCCCCGGCCACGGTCGTGGGGGCGAGGGCGAAAAGATGATGTGCATCCATCCCGCCAAGGTGGCCGACTACCCCGACGCCAAACGCGCGCAGACCGATTATTTCACCCTGTGGTTCCTGGGCAACCGCCTGTCCTGGATGGCGCTGGAACCGATCACCGGACGCACTCATCAGTTGCGCGCCCATATGGCCGAAATCGGCCATCCCATTCTGGGTGATGGCAAATATGGCGGCAGCGAGGCTGACAACATGGGCGATGGCTGGGGCGCAGGCGTGGGCGGTGATCTGTCGCGCAAACTCCACCTGCATGCGCGCATGCTGAAGGTGCAGCACCCGATCACCAAGGAAATGATGACCTGGATCGCCCCCTTGCCCGAACACATGGCGCGCACCTGGAAAACGCTCGATTGGGGCGAAAACGATGTGCCGCTGGACCCGTTCGGGGGCGACGTATGAGCGCATGGGCCGCAAAACGGTTCTGGAAACAGGCCACGGCAGAGGCTTGTGACGGCGGTTTCTGCGTGAAACTGGATGGCCGCGCGGTGAAAACCCCGGCCAAACGCCCGCTGGTGGTGCCAACGCTGGCGATGGCGCAGGCGATTGCCGCCGAATGGGACGCGCAAGAGGGGCTGGTCAATCCCGAAACCATGCCCGTCACCCGCGCCGCCAACTCGGCGCTGGATAAGGTCGCCGTGCAATTTGACGAGGTGGCGGGGCTACTGGCCGCCTATGGCGAAACTGACCTTCTGTGCTATCGCGCCACCGGACCCGCGGCGTTGATCGCCCGGCAGGCGGCCGGATGGGATCCGATTCTGCAATGGGCCGCCCAGGATTTGGGCGCGCCGCTGCACGTCACCGCAGGCGTCGTCCCCGTCGATCAACCCGGCGAAAGCATCGCCCGTCTAACCGCTTTGGTGCAGGGGTTCACCGCTTTTGAACTGGCCGCTGTGCATGATTTGATCGCGATTTCCGGCTCTTTGCTGCTGGGTCTGGCGGTGGCGCAGCGTCGGATCAGCGTCAAACAGGCGTGGGATCTCAGCCGAATCGACGAAACCTGGCAGAACGAGCAATGGGGAATCGACGACGATGCGGCGGAACTGGAGGCGTTCAAGCAAAGCGCTTTGGAACAGGCCGACCGATTCTTCGCATTGTGTCGGTAACAATCTTTCTTTTTCCACCGCCCAAAAGACTGTCGATTGCGCAAATCGTGGGCAGAGCTGCCCTAATCGGTTGATTAGCAGCCCAAGGCGCCAAATGCGGCAGTTTCTCTTGACCAATCGAACGGCTATACCCGATGATGGCGAACACTGGCGGCCCCTGGGCTGTCATCGGTACAGCACCTGCGACCCACGCAGGGCAGGAAATCTTTTCGCCCGAACCCGGGCGATAACAGGAAGAGGTAATAATGAAAAAAACCGTATTCTTTGGCGCGCTCGCGGCAACCACCGTCCTGACGGGCGCGGCATTCGCCGGCACGCTGGATGACGTGAAGGCGCGTGGCGAGCTGATCTGCGGGTCGAACCCCGGCCTTGCCGGCTTTGGCGCCCCGGATGCGACCGGCACCTATGTCGGCTTTGACGCCGATCTGTGCAAGGCAGTGGCCGCTGCAGTTCTGGGCGACGCTTCCAAAGTGAAATTCGTCCCCACCACCGGCGAAACCCGTTTCACCTCGCTGGCATCGGGCGAAACCGATCTGCTGGTGCGCAACTCGACCTGGACCTTCTCGCGCGATACCGACCTCAAGTTCGATTTCGTCGCGGTGAACTACTACGACGGTCAGGGCTTCATGGTGAAGAAAGACCTCGGTGTTTCCTCGGCCAAGGAACTCGACGGCGCAACGATCTGCATTCAGACCGGCACCACGACCGAACTGAACCTTGCTGATTTCTTCAAGACCAACAACATCAGCTACACCCCCGTCACCATTCAGGATGACGCCGAAGGTCAGCGTCAGTTCCTGGCCGGTGCCTGCGACGCCTACACCACCGACGCTTCGGGTCTGGCCTCGCTGCGCGCCACCCTGCCGGATTCCGCCAACTATGTGATCCTGCCGGAAATCATCTCGAAAGAGCCGCTTGGCCCGGTCGTTCGTCATGGTGACAACCAGTGGGCCGATATCGTCCGCTGGACCTACTACGCATTGGTCGCCGCCGAAGAAAAAGGCATCACCAAAGCCAATATCGACGAACTGGCCACCAAGGTCGCCTCTGATCCGGCCGCAGACCCGGAAGTGAAGCGTCTGCTGGGCGTGGGCGACGATGATCTGGGCGCGATGATCGGCCTGGATAAAGAATGGGCAAAACGCGCCATTGCCGCTAACGGCAACTATGGCGAAATCTTCGAGGCCAACATCGGCACCGCAACCCCGATCGGTCTGGCCCGCGGTCTGAACGCACAGTGGACCCAGGGCGGCCTGCAATACGCCCCGCCGTTCCGGTGATCTGATCGACAAACGGGCGCAGCTATTGCTGCGCCCGACTTCTATGTTCCTGAAATAACAGCCGACCGCAGGGGCATGACCCCGATACGATCAGACAAAAGCCTGACACGCGGTGGGGTAGGGGGATTTACCATGACGTCTGCAACTGCGGCGCCGAAAGCCAGCTTTCGGCTGGGCATGCTTATCTACGACACACGCTATCGCTCGATGACCATTCAGGTGATCGCACTGCTGCTTCTGGTGGCGGTGTTGTGGTGGCTGAACAACAACCTCGCCAGCAACCTTGCTGCCAAGGGCAAGGACATCAGCTTTGGCTTTTTGTGGAACCGCGCTGGCTAT
>CAMFLG010000129.1 GCA_945957495.1 uncultured Pseudorhodobacter sp.
GCGTAAATCCCTCGCCCGTGCCCGACCCGCACAGCTTCCAGAAGCCAACCTGCGGCATCCGCATGAACGACAGCCGCGCAGCCGCCATTTGTCCAAACACCCAAATGCGGGCGGGCACAGAGGAAAAGCGGAATAGGGTCAGACTCACGGTATTGATGGCAGGTCTCCTGCAGGCTGTCAGATTACTGTGACAGTTTTTGCGGCTGCTGCAAATAGAAATGGCAGAATTCAATCAATGAAATGCAAGTATTGTAAATTACATTAGACAGTATATCGTTGATTCATGCAGACAGAATCTGATCCCTCCCCCCACACTTTTGCACCGACAACCGGCGCGGACGCAATTGTTGTTGGCGCTGGGTTGGGGGGGCTTGCCGCGGCCATGCGACTGGGCGCGAAGGGCTATCGCGTCACTGTGATTGACCGGCTGGACATGCCTGGCGGGCGCGGCAGTTCAATCGCGCAAGGGGGGCATCGCTTTGACCTTGGGCCAACTATCGTAACCGTGCCGCAGGGTTTGCGCGAATTGTGGGCGGCCTGCGGGCGTGACTTTGACCGCGACGTGGATTTGCGCACCCTGGACCCATTTTACGAAATCAGATGGCAGGACGGTTCAACCTTTACCGCCCGACAATCGACAGAGGCGATGCGTGCAGAGGTGGCCCGTCTGTCACCCGGCGATCTGCCCGGCTACGACCGGTTCCTCAAGGATTCCGAACGGCGCTATTGGTTTGGATTTGAGGATCTGGGCCGCCGTTCGATGCATCGTTTCGCGGATATGCTCAAGGTCTTGCCGACCTTTGCGATGCTGCGCGCCGACAAGTCCGTCTATGCCCATGCGGCGGCGCGGGTCAGGGATGACCGGTTGCGTTTTGCCCTATCTTTCCATCCATTGTTCATTGGGGGCGACCCCTTTCATGTGACCTCAATGTATATCCTTGTGAGTCACCTCGAGAAGGAGTTTGGCGTTCACTATGCCATGGGCGGCGTTGGGGCGATCGCCGTTGCGATGGCCAGTGTCATTGCATCGCAGGGCGGGCGGCTGCGCCTGAATGCCGAGGTGGACGAGATTTTGGTTGACCAAGGCCGCGCCAAGGGCGTGCGACTGGTCGGCGGCGAGACACTTGCGGCAGATGTGGTGGTTTCCAACGCAGATGCGGGCCACACCTATGACAGACTGCTGCGCAACCATCGGCGCAAACGCTGGACGCCCGCAAAGCTGGCGCGCAAACGCTGGTCAATGGGGTTGTTCGTCTGGTACTTCGGCACCAAGGGCACCAAGCTGAAATGGCCGGACGTCGGGCATCATACCATCGTCGTCGGCCCCCGGTACAAAGACCATATCCGCGACATTTTCATCCGCGGAAAGCTGGCCGATGACATGAGCCTGTATGTTCATCGCCCGTCGGTGACAGATCCGTCGGTGGCGCCTTTCGGCGATGACACGTTCTATGCCCTGTCGCCCGTGCCGCATTTGGGCATCGGTGACACGGACTGGACGGCGCAGGCAGAGGGCTATCGGCAGAAAATGCAGGCGATGCTTGAGGAAAGGTTGCTGCCCGGTCTGGGCGATTGTCTGTCCGAACAGCTGGTGTTCACACCTGACAGCTTTCAATCCCGCTATCTTTCCCCCTACGGCAGCGGGTTTTCGATTGAGCCGCGCATTCTGCAGTCGGCATGGTTTCGCCCGCACAACATATCCGAAGAGGCGAAGGGCCTGTATCTGGTTGGCGCAGGTACACACCCCGGGGCTGGCTTGCCGGGTGTCATTGCCAGTGCGGAAGTGTTGGGCAAATTGGTGCCCGACGCGCCCAGAGGCGTGGCTTTGCGATTGGCCGCAGAATGATTGACCCAAATGACATGGCCTATTGTCGCGACGCGATCCGGACAGGGTCTTTGTCGTTTCATGCGGCTTCCCGGCTGTTGCCTGGCAAGGTCAGAGATCCGGCACTGGCGCTTTATGCCTTCTGCCGCCTTGCAGATGACGCGGTTGATGAAAGTGATGATAAGGCCCCGGCGGTGCTGGCGTTGTCAGAGCGACTGGAACTTGTCTACGCAGGACGGCCACGCAACGCGCCCGCCGATCGTGCCTTTGCGGCGGTTGTGCAGGATTTTGACATGCCGCGTGCCCTGCCCGAAGCCTTGCTAGAGGGCCTTGCTTGGGATGCCGTCGGCCGAAGATATGACAGCTTTCCCAATCTGCTAAGCTATTGCGCCCGTGTAGCAAGTGCCGTTGGCGCCATGATGTGCGTGCTGATGCGTGTCCGTGATGCCGACGCCTTGGCGCGCGCCTGCGATTTGGGGCTGGCGATGCAATTGACCAATATCGCCCGTGACATCGGCGAGGACGCCCGCGCCGGGCGATTGTATTTGCCGTTGGATTGGCTTTCTGAACTGCGCATCAGCGCCGCGACTGTCCTTGCCGACCCAAAACCATCGCCCGAGTTGCGCCGCCTGACCCAGCGCTTGTTGGACGAGGCGCAACGGTTTTATCTGCGGTCGGATGCGGGAATACCGGCGCTGCCCCTGGTCTGCAGACCGGGGATCTATGCGGCGCGCCACGTCTACGCCGGTATTGGCGGCGCCATCGCCCGGCAGGGCTTTGACAGCGTGTCGGCGCGGGCAAGAACCACTGGGACACAAAAGCTTGGGTGGCTCGGGCTGTCGCTGGTGCGCAGCGCCACGTCGATCCTGTTACCCGGGTCGGCGGTTCTGCACGCACCAGCATGCCCGGAGGTCGTCTTTCTGGTAGAGGCCGCTGCCCGCAAGGAGGCACGGTTCAGCCGCTCGGACGCGCTGTTTGCCGTCTTGGCGCAGTTGGAATCAAAGGATCGCGCCGGTCAACGCTTGGATCGTGCCGGCGCATGATATAGCTGTTGGCTGTGATCTGTGGAGTGCCCCTGATGGATTGGACCCTTTTTCTGACATACTTGGCCGCTTGCGGTGCCGCAGCGGCGACGGGCGCGCTGATCCAGCCGGGTGACTGGTACGACAGTCTGCAAAAACCAAGCTGGACTCCGCCGCGCTGGGCGTTTCCGGTGGTGTGGACGACTCTGTATATATTGATGTCATACGCGGCGATGCGCGTGGCCGGCAAAGAAAGTGCATCGCAGGCAATGGCATTCTGGGCCTTGCAGATCGCGCTGAATACCTTGTGGACGCCCGTTTTCTTTGGCCTGCGCCGGATGCGCGCGGCGATGGCGGTGATGGTTTGTCTTTGGCTGGCCGTCGCGGCAACAACGTGGAGCTTCCTTGGCATTGATCTTGTCGCAGGTTTGTTGTTTGTGCCCTATCTGATCTGGGTCAGCATCGCGGGCGCGTTGAACTTTACAGTGGCGCGATTGAACCCACGGTCTGCCTGAAAACGGCAAAGATTCCCCGGATCATCGGGCAAAACGCGTCAGGTCAACAGTTGCTAGGGCCAGTTGGCGCGTCGTGGCACGCGCACAGCCAGCATCGCTTTGACGATGGGGGACCGGAAACGACCAAGATCCAGCGCCTCATGCACGCCTGTGACGGTTTCTCCGCCGATCCGGGTTTCAACCAAGGATCGGCTATAGAACGGTGCGTCCAGCAAAGACATGGTTTGGCGCGGCGTTGCCCCTGCATCGCAGCGTGTGGCGCGCTGGATTGCCCAGCGGGTTTTGCCAAGCCGCGTTAGGGGCGGTGGTTCTATTCTTGCCGCCGACCCATCCGCCGCAACATCAAGGCCAAGTGCAAGGGTGGACCCATCTGCGCGGATGCCATCATAAAAGCAGGTCGTCCCGCCGTGGGCACGGGGAAACCTGCCCCATGTCCAACGTTTGAAATCAGCCTCCAGCGCGGCTTGGCCAAAGTTAGCGTCAAAATAGCCGTGACCAGACCAACAATGCCCCTGTGTCAGGTTGACCTCGATACGGGCCGAAGGGGCGAAGGGACGCCAAATGTGGCGGGCGTCAGGTGTCAGCAACGCTTCAACCTCTGTCACAGCCGAGGGCGTCAGCCGGATCTCTCCCCGAACACCGCTAATCCGGGGCAGGGCAGAGATTTCATCAATGTCGATGACCAGACTTCCGTTTTGCCAGGCCATGCGGCTGGGGCCGATCTGCAACGCATCGCGGCTTTGCCGCAGCGCCGAACGCCCTCTGTCCGTCATGGTAAACCGCCCGCCGGGACCATAGGTGACGACGTTGATGCAGCAATGATTGGCCGGATCATGCCGTCCTGACCACGCATACCATGGTGAAAACACCGAACCGATAAAGCCGATTACAGAGACGGCGCGCGTCCCGTCAGCCGAGACACCATCGACATACCACCACGCATAACCGTCCGGGGCCACGATTTGGCTGAAATCAGGTCGCTCAAGATCGCCTCTGCCGCGTGCTTGCCGGATAAGGCCGCCATCGGCACCCCCGCCCCCGGATGGCTGCCCCCCCCGGCGAGGTAAAGCCCCGCAAGACGGGTCCGGGCGCAAGGTCTGTGAAAGCTGGCCATCTGGCTCTGCGGGCTGCGTCCGTAGATCGCGCCCTGAGAGCCCGGAAACAGTGTCGAGAAGCCCTGCGGCGTCGTCAGGGATTGGTCCGTCGGCGGATGATCGAAGGTCAGGCCGAATTTGGCCAATTGCGGAAAGGTTTTCGATCGACATGCGTTCACCTCTTGAGAGGAAAGACTGGCCTTGGCCGGCGCGTTCATGATGATTTCAAAGCGTTCCGGCCCTGGTAGCGGGCGATCTGATGCGGCGCGATCCTGGGCGCAGACGTAAAGCGTTGCTTCTTCCGGCATCTGCCCTTGTCGGATTGGCCCGAATTCCAAGGCTGGATCGCTGCCGAAAAACACGTTGTGAAGCGCCAGATCGAGGTGCGACGGCGTGGCCGCAAACGACCAGACCCAAGCAGACAGGCTGCGCGGGTGCGCGGCAATCGGCGAAAGCGATTGTTGCGGGCCATTGCCCAACAGCCCCGCCAAAAGTGCCGCAGGATCGCCGTTGAACACAACCGCCTGGCATTTGATGGACCGTCCGTCCGACAGGACAACTTCTGTCACGCGCCCTGACTTTCGCAGGATTTTCCGCGCGCAAATTCCGAACCGCAAGGTCACACCAACGTGCGCCGCCAGATTGGCCAACTCTTGCGCCAGTTTGTGCATGCCCCCTTGCACCGCCCAGACGCCCCGTGCTTCTGCCTGCCAGATCAATCCCAAGACGGCTGGTGAAAGGTCTGGGGCGCCGCCCACGTAGGTAGAATATCGGCCGAACAATTGACGCAGTCGCGGGTCGCTAAAGGTTCGCGACAGGTGGCGCGCCAAACTGCGACGCGGCGCAAGCGCTGGCCAAATCGCGGGCGCTTTCAGGGCGTTGAGTGCGACGCCCGTAAGGTTCGGGCGCATCGAATGCAGCAGCGGCATTTCGAACGCCGCATAAAGCTGCGCCGACTGCCGATTGAACCGGTGAAACTCTGCTTCGGCACGCGGCCCGGCAAAGCCTGCAATGGCGGCTGCGCTTTGGGCTGCGTCAGAGTAAAGATCCAGTTGACTGCCATCGCGCCACCAGTGCCGCGCCAACAGGGGTTGCGGGATGAGGGTGACGTGATCCTCCAACCGCGTGCCCGCCGCGGTGAATACGTCGTCAAAGATTGCGCGCAGCGTCAGCACCGTCGGCCCAGCATCTATAGGGCCAGCCGCCGAAGGCATGGTGCGCATCTTGCCGCCCGGATAGGGCTGCATCTCGATCAAAGTCACCTTCATTCCCGCAACGTCAAGACGAATGGCCGCGCAAAGGCCACCCATGCCTGCGCCGATAACAACAATCTTTTGCGGAGTCTCTGTCATGGCTGATTGTTGACTCGCACAAAGAAACTGTCCAGTATGATTTACAATATAGTGTCAGAATTAGATGACAGTATTGGCGTTGCCGCGGCTTTCTCAAAACCTCAGGAGTTGCAAGATGTTGAATGAACGGCTTGATCGGGCAACGTCCAGCGTGCTGCTGCGGGCAATGGGTGGGGTGGATGCTCCGAAGAAGCTTGCAAAGGCGCTGGAGTATGCGGTGACACCCGGGGGCGCGCGAATCCGGCCAACGATCTTGCTGAGTGTTGCGATGGCGTGCGGCGATGACCGGCCGGCACTTGCAGATGCGGCTGCGGTGGCGTTGGAGTTGATCCACTGCGCCAGTCTCGTCCACGATGATTTGCCTTGCTTTGATGATGCGGATCATCGGCGGGGCAAGGCCACGGTGCATCGCGCCTATTCCGAACCATTGGCTGTGCTGACCGGGGATAGCCTGATTGTCCTGGCCTTTGACGTGCTGGCCGAGGCTGCAGGCAAAGACGCGGATCGCGCATTGCAGATGATCCGGGTTCTGGCACGCCGCACCGGTATGCCAGAGGGAATCTGTGCGGGGCAGGGCTGGGAAAGCGAGGCGCAGGTCAATCTTTCCGCGTATCACCGCGCCAAAACCGGAGCCTTGTTTATCGCCGCAACCCAGATGGGTGCGTTGGCTGCCGGACAAGAGGCCGAGCCATGGGAAGAGTTGGGCGCGCGCATCGGAGAGGCTTTTCAGGTTGCCGATGATCTGCGCGATTCACTTTATGATGCTGAAACTCTTGGCAAACCTGTCGGTCAGGACGCGGCGCATGGTCGGCCGAACGCCGTTACGGCCTTGGGTGTTCAGGGTGCCATCAGACGCCTGAAGGATATTCTGGGCGGGGCGATTGCCTCGATTCCATCTTGTCAGGGCGAGGCGATGCTGGCCGATATGGTGCGCCGCTATGCAGAGCGGATGACCCCCGTTGCCCCGACCCTGCGCCAGGCAGCTGCGCGACACTAGCATGTCGGTTTTGCCCGCCACTCCATCGGCCGGGCGGCGTTGGCTGCTAAGAACGGCGGCCTCGCGACGGTTTCAGGCATGGGCTGCGCGTGTTCCACTGGTCCGGCGTTTGGTGCGGGCGGAAGGGGTGGCGCTTTTCGATATCATTGCGGGTTTTGTAAACGCGCAAGTCCTTATGGCGCTGATCGAATTGCGCATTTTGCAGCACCTTCAGTGGGGCCCGCTTTCATCGGATTTTCTGGCCGACCGATGCGCGGTGCCTTCTGACAGAATGCACATCCTGTTGCAGGCAGGCGCGGGGCTTGGGCTGCTCCGGCGTCGGCGGGACGGGCGGTTTGACCTTTCGCTGCGTGGCGCATCCTTGTTGGGCGTTCCGGGTTTGCCCGCGATGATTCTTCATCACCGCGCGCTTTATTCCGATCTTGCCGATCCGGTTGCCTTCCTGCGCAACGGGAAGGGTACAGAGCTTGCCCAATTCTGGCCCTATGTCTTTGGGGCAGATGGGGCCAAAGATCCGCAAGTCACCGCAACCTATTCCGACCTGATGGCAGATAGTCAGGTGCTGGTTGCCGAAGATGTGCTGCGAATGGTCAGCCTTTCGGGCGTCAAAAGGTTGATGGATGTCGGCGGCGGCACTGGCGCGTTTCTGGCAGCCGTCGGCACCGCCCATCCGGCGCTGCAAATGGATTTGTTCGACCTTCCGGCGGTTCTGGCGGGGGCGGATAGAAGGCTGGCGCAAGCCGGTCTGTCGGAACGTGTGAGGTTGCACCCGGGCAGTTTCCGCGATGACCCGCTCCCCAAAGGGGCCGATGCCGTCAGTCTCATCCGCGTGCTGTATGACCATGACGATTCGACAGTGACGCATCTGCTGCAATCGGTTCACGCGTCTTTGCAGGCAGGCGGGCGTCTGATCATTGCAGAGCCGATGTCAGGGGGGGCAACGCCCAACCGCGCAACGGATGTGTATTACGCAATTTACACAATGGCCATGCAAACCGGGCGAACCAGATCGCCAGAGGAAATTGCCGCTCTGTTGGCTGCAACCGGCTACACAAACATCTGTATTAAAACAGGATTTCGCCCATTTGTGACATCAGTTGTTACGGCGATCCGGGCGTAGGTTCAAAGAGATATTTGACAGTGTGTCTA
>CAMFLG010000130.1 GCA_945957495.1 uncultured Pseudorhodobacter sp.
GATTCCTCTACGTCTCGTGGGCTCGGAGATGTGTATAAGAGACAGGGTTGATCCAGACGTTGAAAGACGCATGGCGGTTCGGCCACCGCCCGACCTTCAGCAGCACGACAAAAACACCCAAAGAGATCAATGAGATCAGATAGGCCATCCCTGCCGCCGTGCGCACATTGGCGATCTGCGTGGCAGAGGTGCCATCCGCCATCATCTGCGTGGCCAACCGCACCGGGCTGTAGGGGAAATCCATCGAAATCCCGATCAACGTGCCGACAGCCTCGGTGAATTCAGTCAGATTCGACGGCGCCACCCTTCCCCGGGCAATGATTGACAGGCCAGTAACCGTTGCAAACAGCATCAGAAAGCGCAGCCGGTTGAACGGCGGGGCATCGCGGAACTCGACAAGGCTGGGGTAGGCGGCATTGTATTCAACAAAGGTCAGCATCCCGCTGAACAGCGCGACAAGGGCCACCATCTGCTTGGTATCGGTCGTCACATCGACCAAAAGCATGGACGGCATGGCAACAAGCACCATGACCAAGACCATACGCACAATCGCGCCCGTCAGCTGCGAAGCCACTGTCCTGCCACCCTCAATTCGGTTCCGCCCGGTGCTTTGCCGGAACGTCTTTCCGATTATGTCCCGCACTTTAAGGCGGGTTGCCTCAATCTTGCCCAATTCTTGCCTTCTTTCTGGCCGCGCAGCAACAGGAGCTTCCAAATTGGGATTTTAATGTGGCGATTCCACGGTGAAGGTGTTGCAGGATTGAATCATCCTTAAGGTAATAAAAAGGCCGCCCCTCAGGGCGGCCCAATATCTTGTGCTTGCGGCGCGATCAGGCCCAAGGGCGCAGGGCGGCGGCCTTTTTCTCGAAAGAATCAATTGCGGCGCCTTTTTCCAGCGACAGGCCAATATCGTCCAGCCCGTTCATCAGGCAATGCTTGCGATGGCCGTCCACGGTAAAGGAAAACACCTGCCCGTCCGAGGTCGTCACCGTCTGCGCCTCAAGATCCACCGTCTGCCGGGCGTTTTCGCCTTTGCGGGCGTCGGCCATCAGAATATCGACGACCTCTTGCGGCATCACGATCGGCAGAATGCCGTTCTTGAAGCAGTTGTTGTAAAAGATGTCGGCAAAGCTGGTAGAAATCACGCAGCGGATGCCGAAATCCAGCAGCGCCCAGGGCGCATGTTCGCGGCTGGAACCGCAGCCGAAATTGTCACCGGCGACGATGATCTGGGCCTTGCGATAGGCGGGCTGGTTCAGCACGAAATCGGCGATCTCGCTGCCGTCAAGGTTATAGCGCATCTCGTCGAACAGGTTCACGCCCAGCCCAGACCGTTTGATGGTCTTCAGGAATTGCTTGGGAATGATCATGTCGGTGTCGATATTGACCAGCGGCATCGGCGCCGCAATTCCGGTCAGGGTGGTGAATTTTTCCATTTCCGTGTCCTTTCGCCTAGGCGATGACTGACATTTCAAGACCCACCGAATCCTGCGACGGCTTCGGTGGAAAGGTGATGTGTTTGTTGTCGAAATACCGCGCCGCAGACCAAAGCAGCGCTGCCGCGTCCAAGATGTCGTTGTCCGCAACCCGGCCCTTTGGCCTTGCCCGCAGCAAATCCTCCGCAGGAAGGCCCACAGCCTGCAGCAGCGCCATGCGATCCTGTTTGCCCAACGGCTCGCGTTTCTTTGACAGCACCGGTTGGCCGTTCATCGCGGCGAAACTGACCTCCGGATGCCCTTCCCGCATGCGGCCTTGCCCCAGCAGGCGCACCGCTGCGTCAACCTCGCGCAGTTTTGGGAACAGGGCGAAGGTCTGTTTGGGCAATCGCTTGCCCAGAACCTGCGCGTTCACAAAGGATGCATCCATATAGGTCGGCTCTGTCAGGGCCGTGCGGCAGGGCGTCGGAAAGACCGAACTGGCCTTTCCGGGCAGAAAGCCGCGCATCGCGCCTTCAACGTCGCGGCCCTCTGGCCCGTCAACGAATCCGATGGGCATATCAACCAGGGCAAGATCAATGGCCTCGCGGTTCATGAACCCGGCCAGATCGGCAAAGCACGCAAGCCGGGCAGAGGCGAGGGTTCCCGCATCTGCCACAACTGCGACCCAACCCTCTGGGCACCCGTCAATCCCCGCAAGGCGCATGGATCAGACCGCCTCGGCCATCAACTCGCGCACATCGGTCAAATGACCGGTGATTGCGGCAGCGGCGGCCATGGCGGGTGACAACAGATGCGTGCGCCCGCCGCGGCCCTGACGGCCCTCAAAGTTGCGGTTCGACGTGGCGGCACAACGTTCGCCCGGCGCCAGTTGGTCGGGGTTCATCGCCAGACACATGGAACAGCCCGCCAGACGCCATTCAAAGCCCGCGTCGATGAAGATCTGCGCCAGACCTTCCTCTTCCGCCTGTGCGCGCACAAGGCCCGAACCCGGCACCACCATGGCGCGGATGCCGTCTTTCTTCTTCTTGCCCTTCAGGATGGCCGCAGCCGCCCGCAGGTCTTCAATCCGGCCATTGGTGCAAGACCCGATGAACACGGTGTCGATGGCGATTTCATTCAGCTTCTGGCCGGGCACAAGACCCATGTAGTCCAGCGCGCGCTGCACGGCCTCAACCTTGCCACCGCTGAAATCCGCCGGGTTTGGCACAACAGAGGTGATCGGCAGCACGTCCTCGGGCGAGGTGCCCCAGGTGACCAGCGGTGCAATGTCTTCGCCCTTGATCGTCACCACCTTGTCGAAATGCGCGCCCTCATCGGTGTAAAGCGTTTTCCAATAGGCAACGGCAGCCTCCCATGCAGCACCCTTCGGCGCATGCGGGCGCCCCATGCAATAGGCAAAGGTCTTTTCATCCGGCGCGATCAGGCCAGCGCGGGCGCCGCCCTCAATGGCCATGTTGCACACGGTCATGCGGCCTTCCATCGACAACTCGCGGATGGCTTGCCCACAGTATTCAATGACATAGCCGGTGCCGCCTGCAGTGCCGGTTTCGCCGATCACTGCCATGGTGATGTCTTTCGCGGTCACACCCGGGCGCAACGATCCGGTGATTTCCACCTTCATGTTCTTGCCCTTGCGCTGGATCAGCGTCTGCGTGGCCAGAACATGCTCCACCTCAGACGTGCCGATGCCATGCGCCAGCGCGCCGAACGCGCCGTGCGTGGCGGTGTGACTGTCGCCGCACACCACCGTCATGCCCGGCAGGGTCCAGCCCTGTTCCGGCCCGACGATGTGAACGATGCCCTGACGCACATCCGACACCGGGTAATAGTTGATGCCGAAATCGCGGGCGTTCTTGTCCAGCGCCTCGACCTGAATGCGGCTGTCCTCGGTCATCGTCGCGGCATTGGCACGGTCCAGCGTGGTGGGCACGTTATGGTCCGGCACGGCGATGGTTTTTTCCGGCGCGCGCACTGTACGGTGCGCCATACGCAGGCCCTCGAACGCCTGCGGGCTGGTGACTTCATGCACCAGATGGCGGTCGATATACAGCAGGCAAGTGCCGTCCTCGGCCTCGTGGACAACATGGTCGTCCCAGATCTTGTCGTAAAGTGTGCGAGCGGTCATGGCTCATCCTTGGATGTTTGGAATGCGGGAAATCACGGAAAAGGGCGCAGACGCCCGGGTGCCAGTCAGAGTCGCGCCAGCACGGCGCGCGTGGCCCCGTAAAACCGCCAAGGCAGGCGGTCATGGTCGGCGATGTCAAAAAACCGGATCATATCGCGGCTTTTACCCGCTTTCAGGATTTCAGGCAAGCAAACAGTCCAAGGCGGCCGCGTCAGTACCCGGCGAACCGCCCGCGCGCCACTTCACGCTCGCGTTGTTCAAGGTCATAGCGGCTGACGGCTGCACAAAGGTAGTCGTGTTCGAATTCGGCGCGGCTTTTGCGGGGCGCGAACAAAGTGCGGAACAAGGACATGATGTCTCTCCTATGGTGTTCCTCCCAACGCAAATATGCTGCACTGCGGCGTGAATCAAAAGACCCAAGCAAGCCAAGCCGTCATGCGCCCAGTGCATAGCTGTCTATATTGGCGCAACCCGCGCCGATACCAGTCTAAAGGGCACCGTCATCAGGCAGCCCACCGGTGGCCGATGCCTCCAGCAGATCGCCCGGCTGACAGTTCAGCACCTCACAAATCCGCGCCAGCGTGTCGAATCGGATGCCTTTCACCTTGCCGGATTTCAGCAGGCTGATGTTCTGCTCGGTGATCCCCACCAGTTCGGCCAGTTCCCGCGACCGCATCTTGCGCCGGGCCAGCATGACATCAAGGCGCACGATGATCTGCATCAGACAAAGCTCTCAATCTCGCGGGCGGCTTCCCCCATCACCCAACCGATTGTGATCAATAGCCCACCGGCCAGCAAAAGGCCGATCCCGCCGATGGGCAATCGCAAACCCCGCCGCCCAAGGGCAGCGCCAGCATCGGTCTGGGCGTGGATGCCCGCAAAACCGGCGCTGGCCCCAACCCCGATGCCCGCAGTTCGGCATATATCCGGCTGGCGGCAGATGGTGCATTTCTGCCGCTGATCCGCCCGGTTCCGCTGCGCTCGGTCATTGGTCAGGCCGCCTTCGATGCAATTCCCCCTTGCGATGGCCCGTCCTCAGGTGTAGGCGCGCGTCTTTCCCTGCCGTTGAGATTGTTGCACAGCGATGATAGGCTTGGGATCAAGCCCAACGCCGGGGCCGCATCGGCGCGCTATTTGGAGGACGTTGTCCTGTCGCATTCTGACCCCGCCACCGGCCTTCCGGTTGGCCCGCGCACGACCCGCGCTGACGCTGACTACACTGCCGAAGATATGTTGGCCGCCGTTCTGGCATCTGTCGAAGATGACAAGGCCGAAGACGTTGTGCAGATCGACCTGCGCGGCCGCTCTGACGTGGCCGATTACATGGTGATCTGCTCGGGCCGTTCGTCCCGTCAGGTTGCGGCGATTTCCGAAAAGCTGGCTGACCGCATCAAGGAAGCCTTCCGCCTGACCGTCAAGATGGAAGGCAAGGAAACCGGCGACTGGGTGCTGATCGACACCGGCGATGTGATCGTCCATGTCTTCCGCCCGGAAGTGCGCGAGTTCTATCAGCTTGAAAAGATGTGGCTTCCGGGAAGCGCGCATCGCGGCGCCTGATCCTTGCGCCTGCATGTCTGCGCCGTAGGTCGTCTGCGCGCCGGGCCAGAGCGTGTCTTGGCGGATGACTACTACACCCGCTTTGACCGCACCGGCCGCCCTTTGGGCCTTGGTCCGGTGGCCGAGATAGAGGTTGAAGACAAAAAGAACCTTGGCATGGCGGCCGAAGCCGTCCTCTTGGAACGCGCCATCCCCACAGGCGCGCTGATCGCAACGCTGGATGAACGCGGCAAGGTCATCTCCAGCCCGGAATTTGCCGACCATCTGGCCAAATGGCGCGATGGCGGGCGGCAGGACGTGGCTTTTGTGATTGGTGGGGCAGATGGCATCGACCCGTCCTTGCGCGCCAAGGCGGATTTTTCGCTCAGCTTCGGTCAGATGGTCTGGCCGCATATGCTGGTGCGGGTGATGCTGGCAGAACAGTTGTACCGCGCCGCCACCATTCTGGGGGGCAGCCCCTATCACCGCGTGTAAGGTGGCATCGCCCCGCGCCCTTCAAACGGCGCGGGGCGATCCTCCAGGTCACTTCGTCGGCGTGATGATGATTTCCACCCGACGGTTTTGCGCACGCCCGGCCTCGGTCGCGTTCGACGCGATCGGCTGGTTCAGGCCGCGGCCCAGCCATGCAATCCGGTTGGCCGGCGTGCCGTTCGAGATCAGCACATTGGCCACAGCCCGCGCGCGGTCCTCGCTCAGCTGTTGGTTGAAGGCGGCGGTGCCGACGTTGTCGGTGTGGCCCACCACCTGCACGGTGGAATGCGGGTATTTGCGCAAGGAATCCGAAACGCTGCGCAGCGACGGCATGAAGGACGGATACACCGTCGAGGACCCCGTGGCGAAGGTGATGTTGTCCGGCAGCACGACGCGCAGGTCATTGCCGGTGTTGTTCACCGTCGCACCGCTGCCCGCCAGCTGCTGGTTCAGTTCCGCCGCCTGACGGTCCATATCGTTGCCAATGGCAGCCCCGGCAATCGCACCCAGCGCGCCGCCAACAATCGCGCCACGCTCATCGCCGATGGCGTTGCCAACAATCGCACCCGTGGCGCCGCCGACAAGCGCGCCGGTGCCCGCCCGGTTCGGGTTGCCCGCCATATCGGTACAGGCCGACAAGGCCAGCCCAAGCGCCAAAATTGTTCCGGGGATAATGAAAACGCGCATAACCAATCCTCTTGTCAGGGTGATCTGTAAACTGTTGGTCCGGCAGGCAATCGCCCGCGCGGCTATTTCGCCGAACCTAGTCCACAACGGCCAAGGCTGCAACATCAGCCACTTGCAACAGCCTGTGATTGGGCCGATTCGCGCCGCATCTCAGGCAAAAGTCACCCCGCCGCAAAACTGTCGCCGCGGGGGCAGCCAAGCGTTGCTCTTGCGACAGGGGGGCAGTAAAAGCGGGCATTCAGGAAAGGTTCCCCGATGACCCGCAAGCCCGTTGTTCTGTGCATTCTCGATGGTTGGGGGATCAACGCGAACCCTGCGGTCAGCGCCCCGGCGCAGGCCAACGTGCCGAATTTCAACCGGATCTGGGCCGATTGCCCGCATTCCACCCTGACCACCTTCGGCCCCGATGTCGGCCTGCCCACCGGGCAGATGGGCAACTCCGAGGTGGGCCATACCAACATCGGCGCGGGCCGGGTGGTGGCGATGGATCTGGGCGCGATTGATCTGGCCATCGAAGACGGCTCTTTCGCAAGGAACGACGCGCTGCTGGCCTTTGTCGCCAAACTGAAGGCCACCGGCGGCACCGCGCATCTGATGGGCGTGGTGTCGGATGGCGGCGTGCATGGCCACCTCAATCACGTTCTGGCCGCCGCCCGCGCCCTCACCGGCCACGGCATTCCTGTCGCCCTGCACGCCATCACCGATGGCCGCGATGTCGCCCCGGATTCCGCGGCCGATTTCATCGCCGCTTTGATGGTATCGTTGCCCGCAGGCGCAAAGGTTGCCACCGTCATCGGCCGCTATTGGGCGATGGACCGTGACAACCGCTGGGACCGCGTCGAACGCGCCTATCAGGCGATGATCAACGCCAGCGGAGAGGTCGCTGCCACCCCGCAGGCCGCCGTCGCCGCGTCCTACGCCAAGGCCGAGATGGACGAATTCATCGCCCCCACCGTGATCGCGGACTATACCGGTGCCCGCGACGGCGACGGCTTTTTCTGCCTCAACTTCCGCTCTGACCGCGCGCGCGAAATTCTTGCCGCCATCGCAGACCCGGATTTCACCGGTTTTGAAACGGGCCGTCGCCCGGCTTGGGCGGCCCTTCTGGGCATGGTCGAATATTCCACCCAACATAACGCCTACATGGCCACCGCCTACCCGAAACGCAGCATTTCCAACACCTTGGGGGAATGGGTTTCCAAACAGGGCCTGACACAGTTCCGTCTGGCGGAAACCGAGAAATACCCGCATGTCACCTTCTTTCTGAACGGTGGGCGCGAGGTTCCCTTTGACGGCGAAGACCGCGCCATGCCGAAATCGCCCAAGGTCGCCACCTACGATCTGCAACCGGAAATGAGCGCGGCCGAGGTCGCCGATCACCTGGTTGCCGCCATCGAAAAGCCCTATGATCTGATCGTCGTCAACTTTGCCAACCCCGATATGGTCGGCCACACCGGCAGCCTTCCCGCCGCCATCAAGGCCTGCGAGGCGGTGGATGCGGGCCTTGGCCGCGCCCTGACGGCGCTGCAGGCAATGGGCGGCGCGATGGTTGTCACCGCCGATCACGGCAATTGCGAATTGATGGTGGACCCGGTTACGGGTGGCCCGCACACTTCGCACACCACCAATCCGGTGCCGGTCGTTCTGGTCGGTGGCCCCGAAGGCGCCCATCTG
>CAMFLG010000131.1 GCA_945957495.1 uncultured Pseudorhodobacter sp.
CCATAAAGGTCGCGCGCCCAGTGGATGTCCAGCGTCGCCGCCTCGGCCAGCCGTTCGATCGTCAGGCCCGCCGTCGCCAGATCATCCGATTGCGCCGCATCGAACACGCCATCAACAAAGACGATCTTCACCCGGTCGATACTGTCAAACAGCGGCGCCTCGCCGCCGGCATCAAACAGCGCCGCCGGAACCACCTGCGCCGAGGTCAGCACCGAAGGATCGGTATAGCGCCAGTATTCGTCGCGCTTGCCCGGCATCCCCATCGCCGTCAGCCGCGCCAAAGCCTCGGCGCGCAGCGCGCCAAGCCAACCTTGCGCGTCAAAACTCAACCCCGCCAGACGGGCATCAAGCGCATCGCGCTTGCCCTGCGCCACAGCCATCACACACCCTCCGCCAGAATATCGGCGTAACCGTTGTGTTCAACCTCCAGCGCCAGGTCCGGCCCGCCGGTCTTGATGATCCGCCCCGCCGCCATGATATGCACCACGTCCGGTTTGATATGGTCCAGCAGGCGCTGATAATGCGTGATCACCAGAAACGACCGCCCCGCAGAGCGCAGCGCATTCACGCCTTCCGACACCAGCTTCATCGCGTCCACGTCCAGCCCGGAATCGGTTTCGTCCAGAATGCACATCTTCGGTTCCAGCATTGCCATCTGCAGGATTTCGTTGCGCTTTTTCTCGCCCCCCGAAAAACCCACATTGACCGGGCGCTTCAGCATATCGGCGTCGATCTTCAGCGTCTTGGCCTTTTCCCGCACCAGTTTCAGGAAATCGCCCGCCGACAGTTCGGCCTCCCCCCGCGCCTTGCGCTGTGCGTTCATCGCCGTGCGCAGAAAGGTCATGTTGCCCACGCCCGGAATTTCCACCGGGTACTGAAACGCCAGAAACAGCCCCGCTGCCGCGCGCGCCTCTGGCTCCATGTCCAGCAGATCAACCCCGTCCAACGTGGCCGACCCGTCCGTCACCTCATAGCCGCCGCGCCCCGAAAGCACATAAGACAGCGTCGATTTGCCCGACCCGTTCGGCCCCATGATCGCATGCACTTCGCCCGCACCGATGCTCAGATCAACCCCGCGCAGGATAACCTTGTCTTCTTCTTCCAGTTTCACATGCAGGTTCTTGATTTCCAGCATTCTTTTTCCTTCGCCTTTGTCTGCGCATCACAAGGGGCGCAAAAAGTTATCCATAATCCAGGCCAGCTGATCCGCCGGAACCGGCGTCGGGGCCACCTCGAACCGGGCCATCCGCCCGACCATCTCTACCGGTTTCGCCAGGCTTTCCACCTCGTGGTAGGAAGGCCGGTCGATATAATCATCCCACAGCACCGTTACGGGCCGCGTGATCCGGAACAGCGTGGTCAGAAAACACGCTGACCGGAACCGCCCGTCAATCAGCACCACATCCGGGTGAACGAAACCTGGCAGATCCCAAATCCCCACAGGATATCCCGGCCATTTTCGGAACAGCGCATTGGTTTTCGGCTGGCCCCAGGCCTTGGTCTGCCCGATCTTGCCGTGATGCAGAATTATCTGCCCCAGGGGTGGGTTCTGATCGAAATAGCGGCGCATCATGCCCAGCCATTTCGCATCGCTTTCCACCGAAAACACCGTCTTGCCCGGCATTTCCGCCGCAAGCACGGTGGACCCGCCGCTGCCGTATTCCAGAATGACCGACGCCGCCGCATAGCCGCGCGCCACTTCCGCGGCCTCGACTTCGGGCATGGTCAGCACCGGGCGCTTCACCGGTGCTTCTGGTTCGGCAGAAACCGTCACCCGACCGACCCTTCCAACGAGATCGCCACCAGGCTTTGCGCCTCCATGGCGAATTCCATCGGCAGCGCCTGCAACACTTCCTTGCAGAACCCGTTCACCACCAGCGCAACCGCCTCTTCCTCGTCCATCCCGCGAGAGCGGCAGTAGAACAGCTGATCCTCGTCCACCTTCGACGTGGTCGCCTCGTGTTCCACCCGGCTGGAGTTGTTCTTGACCTCGATATAGGGCACCGTATGCGCGCCGCATTTGTCGCCAATCAGCAGGCTGTCGCACTGGGTATAGTTGCGGCTGTTGGTGGCGCGCGGGTGCATCGAAACCTGTCCACGATAGGTGTTCTGCGCCCTGCCCGCCGAAATCCCCTTCGACACGATCCGCGATTTGGTGTTCTTGCCCAGATGGATCATCTTGGTGCCGGTGTCGGCCTGCTGCGCATTGTTGGCAATGGCGATGGAATAAAACTCGCCCTGCGATTCATTGCCGCGCAGAATGCAGGACGGGTATTTCCAGGTAATCGCCGATCCGGTTTCCACTTGCGTCCACATCACCTTGGCCCGGTCGCCCCGGCAATCGGCGCGCTTGGTGACAAAGTTGTAAATCCCGCCCAGACCATTTTCGTCGCCCGGATACCAGTTCTGCACCGTGGAATATTTCACCTCGGCATCCTCAAGGATCACCAGTTCCACCACCGCCGCGTGCAACTGATTGGTGTCACGCTTCGGCGCCGTGCAGCCCTCCAGATAGCTGACGTAAGAGCCCTTGTCGGCGATGATCAGTGTGCGCTCAAACTGCCCCGTATTCTCGGCATTGATGCGGAAATAGGTGCTCAGTTCCATCGGGCAGCGCGTACCCGGTGGGATGTAGACAAACGAGCCATCGGAAAACACCGCCGAATTCAGCGTGGCAAAGAAGTTGTCAGACTGCGGCACCACCGAGCCCAGATATTTCTTCACCAGATCGGGATGCTCCTTGATCGCCTCAGAGATCGAACAGAAAATCACCCCGGCCTTGGCCAGTTCAGCACGGAACGTGGTGCCGACCGATACCGAATCGAACACCGCATCCACCGCGACCTTGCGTTCGCCCATGGTTTCGGCACCCTCGACGCCCGCCAGAATAAGCTGTTCTTTCAGCGGGATGCCCAGCTTTTCATAGGTCGCCAGCAGCTTAGGGTCCACCTCGGCCAGCGATTTGGGCTTCACCGCCATGCTTTTCGGTTTGGCGTAATAATACTGATCCTGATAGTCGATCTCGGGATATTGCAGCATTGCCCAACGCGGCTCTTCCATCTGCAGCCAGCGGCGATAGGCGGCCAGCCGCCATTCCAGCATCCATTCGGGTTCTTCATTCTTCGACGAAATCAGCCGCACGATGTCTTCCGAAACGCCTTTCGGCGCGTAGTCCATCTCAATCTCGGTGGACCAGCCATATTTATAGGTGCCCGACATGGCGTTGACGGTTTCGATGGTTTCCCGATCGACGCCGTCGCGCACTTCCAAATCGACATCTTCCATGGCCATTTCCTTCTTTAACAGGGTGTTCCCACCCATAGTTCACGCAGCGCGCGAACGAATCCGCTTGTATTCCTTGCCCCAGATCTCTGCAAAGCGCAGCACCTGAGCCTCTTGCACATCCGGCCCCAGCGAAATGCGGATCGCCTGACCCGCCGCCTCTTCGCTGTAGCCCATCGATTTCAGCACACGGCTGGCTTTCACCTTGCCGCTGGAACAGGCAGAGCCCGCCGAAACGGCGAAACCGGCCAGATCCATCACCATCACCTGCGTTTCGCCCTTCCAGCCGGGCGCGATCAGGTTCAGGGTATTCGGCAAGCGCAGGGCGCTATTCCCGACAGAAATAGTCTCAAATCCAAGTGCCGACAATGCTGAATCTAGAATATTTCTAATTTCGGCGACACGCTGCCAAACCCCATCTGCCAGATCGCGCGCCGCTGCCTCTGCCGCCGCCGCAAACCCGGCAATGCCGATCAGGTTTTCGGTGCCCGCGCGCCGCCCCATCTCTTGCCCGCCGCCTTTCAGCTGCGACTCCACATCCAGCCCCCGGCGCAGCACCAGCGCCCCCACGCCCTTCGGCCCGCCCAGCTTGTGCGCCGAAACCAGCCCCATGTCGCAGCCCAGCCAGTTGAACGCCAAGGGCAGCTTGCCAAAGCCTTGCGTCAGGTCAGACACCGCCAGCCCCTGCGGCAAATCCTGCACCACCCCGGTTTCCGAATTGGCCAGTTGCAGCGCCGTGCGCGCAGGGTCAGTCACCGTCACCCGGCCATCCGCCGCCACCGGCAGCGACACATCGCACCAGGCCGAAACCGCCTCATGCTCCACGCCCGCGCAGGCCAGCCCCCGCCCGGCACAGGCCAGCGCCGCCGCCTCCGTCGCACCCGAGGTGAACACCAGATCCGCGCCTTCCGCGCCCAAAGCCGCCGCGACCTGCCCGCGCGCCCGCTCCATCAGCGCCTTGGCCGCCCGCCCCTCGGCATGAACCGACGACGGATTGCCCAGCACATCCATCGCCGCAATCATCGCCGCCCGCGCTTCGGAGCGCAGCGGCGTTGTCGCGTTCCAGTCCAGATAAATCCGACTCATTCGTCCACCACCCGGAACAGCGCCGGCACCGCCGGACAGGGCGTCATGTCATTGCCGATCACATCCGACAGCCGGGTCTGGTGCAAGAACACATAGACATGCGCCGAAAGCCCCTCCCACAGCCGGTTGGTCAGGCTTTGCGCCCGCGTGCCCGAAACCCCGCCCGACGCCCCTGCCCCCGAATGCATCGCATCGACGTTTTCCTCAACCGCCTCCATCACCTCGGAAATGCGGATCGAGTCGGGGCTTTTCGCCAAACGATAGCCGCCGCCCGGCCCCCGCACCGCCTCCACCAATCCCGCCCGGCGCAGCTTGACGAACAACTGTTCCAGATAGGGCAGCGACAAATCCTGCCGCTTGGCAATCGCCGCCAGCGACATCAGATCCTCACCCGCCTGCGCCTCGGTCAGCGCCAGATCGGCCAGCGCCACCATCGCATACCGTCCCTTGGTCGAGAGTTTCATGACGTCCTCTGCCTTATTCCCGTGACTTTCCATTGACGTTGGGGGTTGGCCCGCTTAACTCAACCTCAGTCCATGGGCAGCACGCGCTGCTTTAGAATGGTTCTAGGATATCCGAGCGATTTCGTCAACAAATCGCACGCGACAAACAGGCACGGGAGTATACATGCCCGAAGTTATTTTCGCAGGCCCAGATGGCCGCCTTGAAGGCCGCTACCACCCGCAGAAGGAACGCGATGCGCCGATTGCCATCGTGTTGCATCCGCACCCCGCCTATGGCGGCACGATGAACAACAAGGTTGTCTACAACCTGCACTATGCCTTCTACAACCTTGGCTTCACGGTGATGCGGTTCAACTTCCGCGGCGTCGGGCGCAGTCAGGGCGAATATGATATGGGCATCGGCGAATTGTCCGACGCAGCCTCGGCGCTGGATTACCTGCAGTCGATGAACCAGAACGCCAAGCATTGCTGGGTGGCGGGCTTTTCCTTTGGCGCCTGGATCGGCATGCAACTGTTGATGCGCCGCCCGGAAATCACTGGCTTCATCTCGGTGGCACCACCGGCCAACCTTTATGATTTCAGCTTCCTTGCCCCCTGCCCTGCCTCGGGTCTGATCATCAACGGCACCGCCGACAAGGTCGCTCCGCCGAAAGATACCACCAACCTCGTGAACAAACTGCACGAGCAGAAGGGCATCACCATCACCCACACCCAGATCGAAGGCGCCGATCACTTCTTCAAGGACGAAGAGGCGCATATGAAGCCGATGATCGACACCGTTTCCACCTATGTGAAACGCCGTCTGGGCGAGGCCAGCCGCTAAATGGGCGTCATCGAGGATATGGGCGATCAGCTTGCCCGCGATGTGATTGCGGCGATGGAGGAAACCGGCGACGATCGGCTGCACGAGAAAATCTCGAAAGTGCTGCTCGACGCCTCTCCGACCATGCAAGAGGCGTTTCTGACGGCCTACCGCGTCCGCGTCGCCGAATTGCGCGGGCGCAAGTTTCTGGATGCCGTGCTGAAGGCCAAACGCGAGGGCACTGCCGCCCCCGCAGGCCCCCGCGACACGGTTTCGCATTGAGCCGGCTGTGACAGACCGCCTTGATGCGCAATTCGCCTTTCTGAACGAGGCGGATCGCCTGAAATCCGTCCTGCGCGCCACCACGCTATGCGACGGCTCGCGGCGGGAAAACTCCGGCGAACATTCCTGGCATCTGGCCCTTTACGCGCTGGTGCTGGCCGATCAGGCCGCGCCCGGTGTGGATATCAACCGGGTGATCCGCATGCTGTTGATCCACGACCTTGTCGAAATCGACGTGGGCGACGTGCCGATCCATTCCGCCAACGGCACGGCCCACGCCTCTGCCGATACCCAAGCCGCCGAATCCCGCGCCGCCGACCGCATCTTTGGCCTCTTGCCCGCCGACACCGGTGCCGAGTTGCGCGCGCTGTGGGATGAATTCGAAGCCGCCGAAACCCCTGACGCCATTTTCGCCAAATCGCTCGACCGCGTGCAACCGGTCATGGCCAACTTGCAATCGGGCGGCGGCACCTGGATCGAATACAACGTCACCGCCGAACAGTTGGACTCGCGCGTCGGCGTCAAGATCGCCCGCGGCGCGCCAAGGCTGTGGCAATGGGTGAGGGCGCAGACACAGCAATATTTCGGAAAACCCCATTGAGGATGGCCTTTGCCCTTTTTTCGTTCTTGGTTGCGCTGCTAACCGCCCTGCAGTCTCACGCCTATACCTTGGGTAAAGTCGAGGAAGTTTCTGATGTCGGTCAGATCAGACTCGATACCGGAGAGGCGTTTTCACTTTGGGGGCTGGCCCCCATGGACAGCGAGAGATTTCGTGCCGCTCTCTTGGGGCGGTCGATTTATTGCGCTGATTTCGATGTCGGCTTTGATGTAATAAGGGACTGCTTCCTTTTCCCAAGAAATGAAAAAAATCGTAGCACCCCACTTCGTGCCTTGGAGTGGCTGCCAGAGCTAGGTCTCGCCCGACTTCAATGCAATGGCGACTTTGAACTCGCCGTTGACGGCGGACCTTATGGTATTGGTCAAGGATCCTACGCGTGCCGCGACGGACAGGTGGAGTTCCTTGGTGCGCATCTCCATTCCTTGTCGGTTAGCGATCTTAGAAAGATCCTGAAGGTCCGGTACGATCCCCAAACGACCTCACCATAATTCGGTATACCATCGCATACCATCTTCCCCCGCGCCCGATTTTCGGCTATCAGGCAGCAACCGAATCCAACTCCGAAAGGGCAGACATGACCAAGATCAAGGTAGACAACCCCGTCGTTGAACTCGACGGCGACGAAATGACCCGGATCATCTGGGATTTCATCAAGCAAAAGCTGATCCTGCCCTATCTCGACATCGACCTGAAATATTACGACCTCGGCATTGAAGAGCGCGATCGCACCAACGATCAGATCACCATCGATTCCGCCGAAGCGATCAAGAAATACGGTGTCGGCGTCAAATGCGCGACGATCACCCCGGACGAGGCCCGCGTCGAAGAATTCGGCCTGAAACAGATGTGGAAATCGCCGAACGGCACCATCCGCAACATCCTTGGCGGCGTGATCTTCCGCGAACCGATCATCTGCAAGAACGTGCCGCGCCTTGTCCCGGGCTGGACCAAACCCATCGTCATCGGCCGTCACGCCTTTGGCGATCAATACCGCGCCACCGATTTCCACTTCCCCGGCGCGGGCAAGCTGACGCTGAAATTCGTCGGCGCCGACGGCACCGTGATTGAAAAAGATGTCTATTCGGCCCCTTCGGCGGGCGTTTACATGGGCATGTATAACCTTGACGACAGCATCATCGACTTCGCCCGCTCGTCGATGAACTATGGCCTGCTGAAAGGCTGGCCGGTGTATCTGTCCACCAAGAACACCATCCTCAAGGCCTATGATGGCCGCTTCAAGGATCTGTTCCAGAAGGTGTTTGACGAGGAATTCGCCGATGCCTTCAAAAAGGCCGGCATCACCTACGAACACCGCCTGATTGACGATATGGTGGCCTCGGCAATGAAATGGTCGGGCGGCTATGTCTGGGCCTGCAAGAACTACGACGGCGACGTGC
>CAMFLG010000132.1 GCA_945957495.1 uncultured Pseudorhodobacter sp.
GGTTCCCAAGTCTGAGCAACTGGGCGAGTTGGGGTCGGCGCGGTATTTCGGCGGGGCGGTGACGCAAACCTATGCCTCGGTTCAACCGGCGCGGTTGCATGCGGGTCTGCTGAATCTGGCGCAATCGCTGGGTGTCACCGTGCTGGGCGGGCATGAGGTGACGGGGATCACGCGCGAGGGCGCGGGGTTTGAGGTTAATGTTGCGGGGCAGACGGTTGCCGCCCGGCAGGTGCTGATCGCCACCAACGGTTATTCCGGCCCACTATCGCCCTGGCTTCAGCGGCGGGTGATTCCGATTGGCAGCTACATGCTGGCGACAGACCCTTTGCCTGCCGATGTCGCGGTCCGGCTGATCCCGAAGGGGCGGATGGTGGTGGATACGCGCAAGATCGTGATCTACTTCCGGCTGTCGCCCGATGGCCGCCGGCTGATCTTTGGTGGCCGCGCCGCGCTGGCCGAAAACGATCCGATGCGCAGCCTGCCGCGCCTTTACCAGATGATGCTTGATGTGTTCCCGCAACTGGACGGAACATCGGTCAGCCATGCTTGGAATGGCTTTGTCGCCTATACATTCGACGAACTGCCCCACACCGGCGAACACGATGGGCTGCACTACGCCATGGGCTATTGCGGATCGGGCGTGTCGCTGTCGCTGTATTACGGCATGAAGGCGGGCCAGAAGATTCTGGGCCGGGCCGAGGGCGTGACAGCGCTGGATGGCCTGCGTTTTCAGACCCGGCCGCTGTATCATGGCAAGCCGTGGTTTCTGACCCCTTCGGTCGCCTGGTATCGCCTGATGGACCGCTTTTTCTCGTGACCAGAAAGATCAGGATGAGCCGCAACGACCTCGCCGCCGCCAGCCCTATACCGCCCATGGCACCGCCGGTTGGCGCCTCAACGACCCATCAGATCGGCCCGATGCTGCGCCAACGCCGCAAAGAGTTGAACCTGACCCTGGCACAGGTGGCCGAAAGGGTTGGCATCGCGCAGGGTTTCCTGAGCGAAATCGAGCGGGATCAGGCCTCGCCCTCGGTCGCCACGCTGATTCGGCTTTGTGATGCGCTGGGGGTTCCGGTTGGCTCGCTTTTCGTGACCAGCCAGCCCTTGGTTGTGCGGGCCGGGGCGCGGGAAAAGATGCGTTATGGCGGGCAGCAGATCACTTATGAACTTCTGACCTCGCGGACAGCCCATCAGATGGCGGCGATCATGAGCCGTCTGGCGCCGGGCGGTATGTCCGGCCCGGAACAACATACCTTGAACGCCGAAGAGGAATTCGTGCTGGTTCTGGAAGGCGAAATGGTGATGGAGATTGGCGAACAGGCCTATCACCTGTTCGAAGGTGATGCGCTGACCTTTGATCCGCGCCAAAGGCACCGCTATCTGAACCCTTCGACGATCAATGACTGCCGCACGCTTTGCATGATCACGCCCCAGCCGCGCTGAGCGGGCAAGTCCGGGCTTGACACATATGAGTTTGGAGTCCAGCTTTCGTTTATAGGGAATATTATTCGTTTATAGAGATTTCTTGGGGGCTGGCATGCGCGATGTCATCGTGATTGGTGGGGGCCTTGCGGGGGCAGCGGCGGCGCTTCGCCTTGCCGATGCGGGCAAGACTGTCACCCTGATCGAGGCGCGCGGCAGGCTTGGCGGGCGCACCTATTCGCGGGCAGGTGCGGGAACCGTCGACATGTTGGAGTTTGGCGGCGGCTGGATCACCGATTGGCACGCGCGGATGAAGGCCCACGCGGCGCGCTTTGGCATGGACCTTCGTGCGACCTTGCCGGTAGCGGCGCGGCGGTGGCACGACGGACAGACCCTTCGGACCGACACGCCAGTTGAGCCCGCGCAAATGCCCGCCTGGACCGACGCCATGGCTTCCATCCAGGCCGAATCGCTGGCGATGAAGGGCGGCGGGGGGCGGTGGCAGGGTGACAACCCCTGGAGGGCGATGTCCTTTGCCGCCTATATGCAAGCCAAGGCCCTGCCCGAGGCCGTTCGCCGTGAATTCATCGCCTGGTGGACGATCAGCGGTTCTGGCGACATTACCCGGGTCAACGTGCTAGATGCGCTGCACTCTGCCGCCCATTGTGGTGGCACCCTGCAGGCGATGCTGGAGGAGTTGTCACACACCATCGAAGGCGGTGTCGGCACGCTGGTTGCGCGCATGGTGGCGGGCAGCGGTGCCGAAGTCATCCTTGGCGACGCAGTGGTTGAAGTCACTGACCGCGGCGACCACGTCACGCTGCGGCTGTCCAGCGGGGCCGAGGCAATGGCCCGCCATGTCATCGTGGCCGTGCCTGTCAACGCCGTGGGCACGATGCGCTTTGATCCGCCGTTGCGCCCGGCACAGGCCCGACTGGCCGCCGAACGGCATCAGGGCCGGGCCCTGAAAATGCTTCTACGCGTCGCGGGCGTGCAACCCGGCACTTTGGTCACGGGCGAAGCCGAGGGCCTGCGCCTGATGTTTGCTGAACGCCAGTTGTCAGATGGATCGACCCTTGTGATCGGGTTTGGCCTTTATGACGAGGTTCCCGACACGTCCCACGCCGCCATGGCCCGCGCGGTTCAAGCCTTTTTCCCGGAAGGACAGCTTCTGTCCCACGACTGGCACGACTGGATCCGTGACCCGTGGTCGGCGGGCACCTGGGTTTCGCATGGTCTGGGCCAAAGCCCGCTGTTTGCCGCGACCGAATGGGCCCGCAAGGGGCGGCTACATTTCGCCACCAGCGATATCGCCGCACGCGAATCTGGCTGGTTCGAGGGCGCCGTCATCTCGGGTGAAGAAGCGGCAGAGGCAATCCTCGACGGGCGGACCTAGGGATTTGCCACGAGGCAGACCGTTTTCGCACCGAAGGGAACCATTCTGGATTGGCCGGGCGGGGTCGGCATCATGAAAACCTGCTAGGCGATCACAGCAGAATTGGCCGCCTGAGGTGGCAGCAAGACCAAAGATGCAGCGGGGAGATCGGGATGACCAAGGTCATACATATCATCGAGCCGATGCTCGGCCCCAAGGTTCGCAATCCATTGGCCGTCATCCAGACCAACTGAACGGGCCATCCTTGGGTTGGTGGCGGCTATGACACCTGTGCCAAACCCTGGGACACGCATGATCCCTTGGCGCCGTTGTATCCGGCGCAGAATGGGCTGCATTTCTCTTTCGCGGAATTAGGGCCTCAATTTCCAGGTTCCATCGAAGGCGGCTGCCGTCGGGGCCCTGGGGTCGCCACCCGTATCCTGCAGACCGCCTGACCTCCAGACGAGAACGCCATGACCGCGCTGTCGCGCCGCACGATGCTGGGCATTCTTGGGGCCGCAGCACTTCCGATAGCCTTTTTCCGCCCTGCCCGTAACGAGGAGGGGGTTTTGAACGGATAGGTCTTGTTTCCCTTCATCCGGATATAAGGGGGCGCATCGGCTTTGCACTTTGCCAAGGGTCGCCAACGGACCATTCCCGGTGCCGTGACGCGAAAGCCCGACATCAAGACGGTGGCCGCCGTCAGGGCCGCATGATCGGCGTCATCAAGCGGGCGTCTGGTCATGCCTTTGCGATCAGGGCACTAAGATGAATTCGATCCTGCGCGCCAGCCAGCATCCAAGCGTCAGTCCCTTGATGTTTCCTGCCACATCGCGGTGAATCTGCAGCGTCCATTCGCCGGGTGGGGCGGCGTCCATCGCGCGGCGGGTGGTCACAGTCCACAGATCGGCCGCCAAAGGATACATGCGTTCCATCGGGCCGGTGCCCAGCAGACCGACAAAACCGATATAGGTAGCTCCATCGCGGGATTCGATTTCGAGCGTGGCATTGATCGCGTTGGACCGATAGCGGCCAGCCACGGTTGCACCATCAGCATATTCGACCGGAACCAGTGGCACCGCCCGCACCATAAGATTCTCTGCCTGTCGCGTCATCAGCAGGGCATCGCCATCGCGGTTCAGTGCCACGCCGGATGCCCCGGCACTGGTTTCGCTGATCGGCGTCAGGACGGCGGGCGACACGGCATAGTGCAGTCGCACGCCCGTTGGCACATCGCGGGTGCGCAAGAACAGGCCATTTTCGCGATCCAGCCAAAGCCCGTCCCACCCGTGCCCAGCGACCGGCGGGGCAGGCGATGGGGCGGCAAGGGCTGCGGCCATCAGCCCCTCGGCCGCGCGCATGGCGCTTGCCTCGTGGTTGAAGATCACCACCACCGATAGCCGCTCCGACGCGACATGCAGGCGGTATGAACAGAAGCCTCTGATCCCGCCGCCATGCCCAGTGACGTCGCGGTCATTCAGGCGATAGCGCCGCAGGCCATAGCCATAGCCTGCGGGGGTGCCATCGGAAAACGTGACCGGCGCCGAAATGCGGTTGTAAAGCCCATCGGCATCGTGCCGACTTGCATCAATATGCTGCTCCCACGCCAGCATATCGTCGAGCGAGGCGGAAATGCCTGCATCGCCGAACCAAGTGATCGCACTGGCTGCGGGCAGAAAGCCCACCTCGTCATTGCCCTCATAGCCCACAACCTCGTCGATGCGGGTGGCCGTGTCGGGCACAAGGCGGGCCGTCGGCATTTTGGCGGGGCGGAAGATGTGGTCTTGCAGCAGGGTGGCAAAATCCTGCCCAGCGGCGCGACAGATCAGTTCGGCCAGCAGACGGAAATTGCCGTTGCTATACGAGTAATGCGTGCCCGGCGGGAAGTGCCCGTCTTGCATCTCGGCGAACAGGGCAAGGCCGTCTGCCTCGGTAAAGCGACCCTCGGGCACGGCGCCGTGCAGGACGGTTAGCGCCCAATAGTCGCGCAGGCCGGACTGGTTATGGCAAAGCTGCGCAATTGTGGGCAAGGGGTCTTTGAACCGTGGCAACAGTTTTGGCAGCAGGGGCGCCAGCACTTCTGGGTCCGGAAACAGATCCAGCAGCAGGGCGCAGGTCATCTGTTTTGAGATCGAGCAGATCGGCATGCGGCGCTGTGCGGTCATCGGAACGCGCCGATCCATATCGGCATAGCCCCAGGCGCGTCGGACGATGATCTGCCCATTGCTGACCACACCCGCCACGCCTGCAGGGCCGCGAAACTGATCGGACAGAAGGTTCAGTGCCCGTTCCAGCGCGGGCAGGTCGATTGCGGTCACGCCCCGTTATCCCTTGTCCTGAAAGCAAAGGCGCGTGTCGGGTTGCGCCGCCGCCAGAAACGCCAACAGGTCTTCGCGCGTCATCGCGGCGCAGCCCGCCGTCGATCCGTAGTTCTGGCTTGCCACATGTAGAAAGACCGCGCTGCCTGCACCCGGAATGACGGGATCGTCATTCTGCCCCAGCACCACAACGATGTCGTAAAGATCGTCCTTGCGCCACATCTCTTCATGGCTGGCCGCGAAGGGCAGCTTCACCGGGCGATTGTAGGCAGGATGTTCCGGCGCATCGCACCAGCCGTCATCCGGCGCGATCGCCGCCGTTGGAAAGACCGAAACCGGCGCGGTCGGCAGTTTGTCGGCGCGGTATAGAACCTTGCGGATGGGCCAGCAGCCGATCGGGCTAACCCCGTCGCCTTCGGCCAGTTTGGGGGCGATGCCGCTGCGCCCCACGGCAGCACGCCACATGTTTGATCCATAGCTTGCCTGCCAGATATCCCCCTGCCGGGTCACAATCAGATCCATGGGTGCTTTCCTTATATCAACTGTCCAAAGGGAAGTGGCAGGCCACGGCGCGGCCACCCTGTTCCTGCAAAGCAGGATCGTCTGTCTTGCAGATATCGCGGGCAAAGGGGCAGCGGGTATGGAACCTGCAGCCCGATGGCAGGTTCATCGGGCTGGGGATTTCGCCCTGCATCAAGGGCCGTTCGCGCCCGCGTTGGCGGGGGTCCGGGCGCGGCACCGCCGACATCAGCAACATCGTGTAGGGATGCAGCGGTTGGGCGAAAATCTCTTCGGTCGTGCCAACCTCGACCAGCCGACCTAGAAACATCACCCCCACCCGGTTTGCGAACTGCCGCACCACGGCAAGATCGTGGGTGATGAAGAAGTAGGTCAGGCTGAGTTGGTCCTGCAGATCGGTCAGAAGGTTCAGAACCTGGGCCTGAATCGACACATCCAGCGCCGAAACGGATTCGTCGCAAACCACAAAATCCGGCTTGTTTGCCAAGGCCCGGGCGATGCCGATGCGCTGACGCTGACCGCCCGAAAACTGATGCGGATAGTTGCGCAGATATTGCTGGCGCAGACCGACCATATCCAGCAACTCGGCACAGCGTTCCCGGATTTCGGCGGGGCTACCAAAGCCATGGCTGCGCAGCGGTTCGGCAAGGATCTCTTCGATGCGCATGCGCGGGTTCAACGATGCGTAGGGATCCTGAAAGACGATCTGCAACTTCTTGCGCAAGCCGCGCATCTGGGCTTCGCTTTGCCCAATCAGATCAAGGCCGCGATAGTGGATTTCGCCTGACGTGGGTTCTTGCAGTCGCAACATCACCCTGCCCAGCGTGGTCTTGCCGCAACCGGATTCACCCACCAAGGCAAAGGTTTCGCGGGCGCGTATGTCCAAAGACACCCCGTCAACCGCGCGCACGATGCGCTGCGCCCCGCCAAAGTGGCTTGCTCCGATGCGGTAATGCTTCGTCAGATTGCAGGTGGACAGAACGACGTCAGACGCGACGGGTTCGGCAACTGGGATCACGGCGTTTCCTCCTGAGGAAGGGCGCTTTGTGGGGTATGCAGCCAGCACCGTGCGGCATGGCCGTCACCGACCCCGGCAAGCTGGGGTGCGGTCTGGCGACAGATCGGCATGACTTCGGCGCAGCGAGGGCTGAACCGGCAGCCTTGCGGCAGCTTTGCCAGATTGGGCACCATGCCGGGGATGGACGGCATCCGCCGCGAGGCCGGAGGTTCGGTTGCGCGCGGGATCGAGGCAAGAAGGCCCCGCGTGTAGGGATGCGAGGGATTTTCAAACAGTTGAAAGACATCTGCTTGTTCAACCATCTGGCCCGCATACATGACGTTCACCTGGTCACACATTTCGGCGATGATACCAAGATCATGGGTGATCATGATGATCGAGGTGCCCACCCGATCCCGCATCTCGCGCATCAGTTGCAGGATTTGCGCCTGCGTGGTGACATCCAGCGCGGTTGTCGGCTCGTCAGCGATCAGCAGTTTTGGTTCGCAGATCAGGCCCATCGCGATCATCGCGCGCTGGCGCAAACCGCCCGACAACTGATGCGGATAGGCATCCAGCCGGGTTTCGGGTTCGGGGATGCCGACCATTTCAAACATCTCCAGCACGCGGGCGCGAATGGCCTTGCGGCCCAGACCCTTGTGGATGGCCAGCGGTTCGCCCACCTGTTCCCAGACCTTGCGGACCGGGTTCAGCGAGGTCATGGGTTCCTGAAACACCATCGCGATGTCGCGGCCCCGGATGCCGCGCATTTCAGCGGCCCCCAGTTTTGAGATGTCCTTGCCATCCAGCAGGATGGATTGGGCCGTCACCTGCCCCTGCGGTTGCGGCACAAGCCCCATCAGCGACAGCGCGGTCATGCTTTTGCCCGAACCGCTTTCGCCGACAAGCCCCACGATCTTGCCGCGCCCAACGTCGAAAGAGACGTTGTCCAGCACCCGCACATCGCCACGCCCGCCGTGAAACTCTGTCGTAAGGCCGCGCACCGAAATGATATTGTCTGAAGCAGAGGTCATGGGATCAATCCTTCATCGAGGGGTCAAGCGCATCGCGCAGCCCGTCACCGATGAAATTGAAGGCCAGAACCGTCAGAAGGATCGCGACTCCGGGGGCGATGGCCACAAGCGGGGCCTGAAACATGTATTCCTTGCCCTTCGCCACCAAAAGGCCCCAACTTGCCTCGGGCGGCTGCACACCAACCCCCAGAAAGCTGAGGCTGGATTCCCACATGATCGCCTCTGGGACTGTCTCTTATACACATCTCCGAGCCCACGAGACG
>CAMFLG010000133.1 GCA_945957495.1 uncultured Pseudorhodobacter sp.
GGGTTGGACAGTGACACCCGAAGTCGTCGGCTGGGCACAGTGCCAGGACAAGGCGACGACGCTGGCCGCTGCCGGGTCGCCGGCTGCCATGGCCTATGTGGGCTCGCGCACGCTGAAGGAATTCGCGCAGAACGATCTGATCGTGGCCGTGCCGATGACCGACGCAGAAAAGGCGGCCTATTATCCGCATATCGTCGATACCGTGACCTTTGACGGCACCCAATGGGGCGTGCCGATCGCTTTCTCGACCAAAGCGTTCTACTGGAACAAGGATCTGTTCGCACAGGCTGGCCTTGACCCGGAAAGCCCCCCGACCACCTGGGCTGAAGAAATCGCTGCGGCAAAAGCGATCAAGGAAAAGACCGGCATCGCAGGCTATGGCTTGCCCGCCAAGACGTTTGACAACACCATGCACCAGTTCCTGCATTGGGTTTACACCAACAACGGCCAGATCATCGACGCTGATGGCAATATCGTGATGGACAGCCCGCAGGTTCTTGCTGCGCTGCAGGCCTACAAGGATATCACGCCCTATTCCGTTGAAGGCGCTACTGCCTACGAGCAGAACGAAATCCGCGCCATCTTCTTGGATGGCAAGGTCGGCATGATTCAAGCTTCGGTCGGTGCCGCCAACAAGTTGAAAGAAACCTCGATCAACTGGGGCGTTGCAAACCTGCCGGTTGGCCCCGATGCCAAAGGCCCGGGTACGCTTTTGATCACTGACTCGCTGGCCATTTTCAAAGGCTCGGGCGTGGAAGACAAGGCGGTGGAATTCGCCAAGTTCATCACCTCGCCCGAAGTGCAAGAGGCCTATGAAGGCGGCGGCCTGGCCGGCCTGACCCCCCTGCGCCCCGGCCCTGCTGTGGATGCAATGGTTGCGGCCAATCCCTATTGGAAGCCGTTCATCGACGGCATCGAATTCGGTGGTCCCGAACCGCTGCTGACCGACTACAAAGGTCTGCAAAACGCGATGATCGAGATGGTTCAATCCGTCGTGACCGGTGCCGCAGAGCCGCAAGCGGCGCTGACCAAGGCCACCGCTCAGCTGGAAGAATACAAGTAATCTCATTCGGGGATGGGCCCAGCCCATCCCCGAACCCTTTCTTTTGCCGACTTTAAGGAGCATGCCGTTGGGCCAGCTTTCCCTCAAATCCGTGATCAAGACTTTTGGCGATATTCAGGTCGTCAAGTCCGTGTCGCTTGATGTGACCGAGGGCGAGTTCATCGTCTTTGTAGGCCCTTCAGGCTGCGGAAAATCCACCCTGCTGCGCATGATCGCCGGGCTGGAGCACACCACGGCTGGGGACATCGTGATTGATGGCAAGCGCGTGAATGATCTGCCCCCCGTCAAGCGCGGCATCGCCATGGTTTTTCAATCCTACGCGCTCTATCCGCACATGTCGGTCTACGAAAACATCGCCTTTCCGCTGCGGGTCGAGGGCGCCTCAGAGGCCGTGATCCGCGAAAAAGTGAATGCTGCGGCGGCGATCCTGCATCTGGAAACCCGCCTGCAACAGCGCCCCGGCCAGCTTTCTGGCGGCCAGCGCCAGCGCGTCGCCATTGGCCGCGCCATTGTGCGCGCCCCCGAGATTTTCTTGTTTGACGAACCGCTTTCCAACCTCGACGCGGCCTTGCGCGCCGACATGCGCATCGAACTGACCCGGCTGCACAAGCAACTCGGCGCGACGATGATCTATGTGACGCATGATCAGATCGAAGCGATGACCATGGCGGATCGCATCGTGGTGCTGAATGCAGGCTACATCGCCCAAGTCGGCGCGCCCCTAGATCTTTATTACAAGCCGCAAAACGTCTTTGTTGCGGGCTTTATCGGCAACCCACGGATGAATTTCTTGCCTGCACGCTGCATCAGCGCCTCTGCGACCGAAGTCGAACTGGAAATTCAGGGTCAGCGTATCACGCTCCCGGTGGTTGGGCGCGCGGGGCTTGAGGGTAGTGAACTCTTGCTGGGAATTCGGCCCGAGCATATCTCCCTCGGCGCAGGCGAATTTACGATGAAAGTTACCCCAACGGTCATTGAACAGTTGGGGCAGCAAACCATCGGCTATGCAACCATCCCCGGGGGGGAAGAGAGTTTCCTCTTCGTTTTACCCGGAACCCGGGCGATTGAGGACGATGAGGAAATCGTGATCAGTTTTTCGGCCCGAGAATGTCATCTCTTTGATGCAAATGGTGACGCTTTTGAGAGGCTGGAAGACATCGCGGGCCTCGCCAAAGCTTCACAGGTATCTGTTTAGATTAGGTCTTTACCGACTCGGTTGCGCAAATCGACAGGGCTCTGCACCGGTGCCTTTCACGGACGCACCCCTCCCATGACATCGACGACAGGGATACCAAGGATCGAGATCGGCGTCGTTGCGCACCCATATTTTGGGCGTGACGACCCGTTCCCCTCCGGCGTCAGGCCACGAGAATGATTTTGGCCGTTCCGAAAGCCAAGAGCCGGTTCATGCGAGCAATGCGTATCTAAATTTCGGCAGTTTGGCGTCGGCGGGTATCTTAGGAGCCGCCTGCGGTCACTGCGCTGATATCTTCACCCAAGGGGATCTGGTCGAGCAGCTCCGGTAGAACAGTGCTGTTGTCGTCGATTCTGGAGGCAAGCTCTAGGGCGCGGATGGGTCGCCGTTCCATCGCCAGATGTCGCTTAATGTCGACAACCGCTAAAGCACAATAAAAACACAAAATTTCAGCTATTTATGTAAAATTTTGGCGGAGGCGGTGGGATTCGAACCCACGAAGGGGTTCCCCCCTTGCTCAGTTAGCAACCGAGTGCTTTCGGCCTCTCAGCCACGCCTCCGTGCCGCCATTTAACAACGCTGCGCGGGGGGGGCAAGAGGGAAACCTTGGGGGGTGCTATGGAAAAATCCAGAGGTGGCGCAAAGGTCTTTGACCGACAGCCCTCCGCCAATCAGGCGGCGGTCCGTTGATGATCCCTGCGCAAACCATGTTCAGTCCGGTTTGCGCAGGGTCTGGCCGCTCTGTGCCGCAGGGTTCAGTTCGTCACAAGGTAATAGCTGTTGCGTGACCCGCCATTGTTCTGCACCGTCACATAGAAATAGCCATTCCAAGACGGCACGAAATCGCAATAGACCTTGTCGGACCAGCTGACATCGTAGCAGATCGTATTGCCGTTCTCATCCGTGACCAGAACGTCAAGGTTAGCATCGCCGTCGCCAATCACAGCGAGTTCAGCATAGCTGTCACCATAGAAGGGAATTTCCCAGGTGTCGGTCTGCCCGGCGGGCAGGCGCGACAAAGTCTGAGAGGCTCCGCCGATACGACCGCGCGATCCTTCCGCCTCGGCGTCCTCGATCAGCCCAGTCAGCACTTCGTCTTCGCCGGCCAACTCCTTGGCAGAGGCCAGCATCGCCGCGGCATCCACGGGGGCATCTACACCATCGGCCTGATCTGCCGCCGCGTCGCCCTTGGTTTCCTTCTTGCGGTCAACATCCTTCACATCCACCGATGCGGCGAGTTTCGCCGCTGTCAGCACCGTCAGCGCATCCTTGTTGGCCATGCCAAGTGCGTAAAGGTCTTGCGCCATTGCCATCGTGGCAACCGCCCCTTTGGTGCCGGTCGCGGCGGTGTTGACGTTGGGGCCCTTGGCAGGGTCTGCGGCGGTGCCTTCCGCAAAGGCCGGTGCGCCGAAGGCGACAAGGGCGGTGGTGGCAAGAACCGGGAAAAGCGTGGTGATCTTCATCCGTTTGATCCTCCTTCAATCTGGATAGCGGCACAATAACCTAAACTTGGCAGCACAAGGCCCGGTTGGGAAGTATGTTTCGCATGACAAATTGCGTCAGCATCGTCGCCTGCGGGGTTTCGCGCCGGTCGTGAAACGGATAGCTCTGGAAAAAACGGGGGGCGGTCCATGCGCGATATCTTTGAACAGGTCATGTTGTTTGACACCGTCAGCGCGCGTCCGAACATCGACCTCATGCATTACGTTCAGTCCCTGCTGGCCGAAGCGGGCATTGCGTCGCAGCTGATCCCTGACGCAACCGGCGGCAAGGCCAACCTTTTTGCCACCACCGGCCCCGAAGGTGTGGGTGGCGTCATGCTTTCGGGCCATACCGACGTGGTGCCCGTCGAAGGGCAGGTTTGGACGGTGCCGCCGTTCGCGTTGACCGAGATGGATGGACGCTACTACGGCCGGGGCGCCGCCGACATGAAGGGTTTTGTCGCCTGCGCCATCGCCGCCATGCTGGAGGCCGCAAAGCGCCCGCTGAAGGTGCCGCTGCATCTGGCGCTGTCCTATGATGAAGAGATCGGCTGCATGGGCGTGCGCAGCCTGATCGACATGCTGGATGCGGCGCCGGTCCGGCCAAGGTTCTGCATCGTGGGGGAACCCACCGGAATGCAGGTTGCCACCGGGCACAAGGGCAAGATCGCCCTGCGCGCCACCTGCACCGGGCGCGAGGGCCATTCGGCACTGGCGCCGATGGCCCTGAACGCGCTACATCTGGCTGCGGATTTCGTCAATGTTATCCGCGCGCTGCAGGTGCGTGTGGCAGAGACGGGCCTGCGTGACGGCGACTATGATGTGCCATATACCACCCTGCATGTCGGCAAACTGAACGGCGGCGTGCAGGTGAACATCGTGCCCAACCATGCGGTCCTGGATTTCGAAATCCGCTCTCTTGCGGGCGAAGACACCGATGCCCTGATTGCCGATCTGCGCGCCGCAGCCGAGGCCATTGTCGCCCCACTGCGCGCCGACTTCCCCGAGGCCGCCATCAAGGTTGAACGGCTGTGGGACTATCCCGGTCTGGGCACGGCCTCTGACGCCGGGGTGGTGAATTTCGTCAAGTCGCTGACCGGGGCGAATGGCACCTTCAAGGTGGCCTTTGGCACCGAAGGCGGGCTGTTTGACGCAAGGCTTGGTATTCCCACCGTGATTTGCGGGCCGGGGTCGATGGCGCAGGGGCACAAGCCGAATGAGTTTGTCGCGGTAGAACAAATGCAGCGCTGTCAGGAAATGATGGCCACGCTGATTGATCGGCTTGAGGCCGGGTTCTAAGCCATGACCACCAGTTCCTTGGGCGATCTGCTCAGCTCTTCGCCGCCCGCGCTTGACGATGCGACCCTTGCCGCCTTGGCGCAGACACATTTTGGCGTGGCGGGAGGCATGCGGCGGCTGACCTCTGAGCGGGATTTGAATCTGCAGATCACCACGCCCGAGCAAAGCTATGTGCTGAAGCTGACGAACCTTGCCGAACCCCGCGAGGTTACGGATTTTCAGACCAAGGCCCTGTTGCATCTGGAACAATCTGGCTTGCCGGTGCCACGGATCATCCGCACCCTGTCCGGCGCGCCACAGGCTTTTCTGCCGCAAGGCACGCTGCGTCTGCTGACCTATCTGGACGGCGTGCCGATGCACCAAAGCCCGCGCACCACCGTGCAAACCTGCGCTATGGCGGCAATGGCCGCGCGGCTGACGATCGGGCTTTCGGGCTTCAGCCATCCGGCCTCTGGCCATGTGCTGCAATGGGATATCAAACAGGCGGCGGCGTTGCGGCCGCTGCTGGCTGCCATTCCCGATGAAAGCCTTCGCTCAATTGCAACGCAAACCCTGGATCGTTTTGATGTCGGGGTCGCCCCGCATCTACAGGATTTGCGCTGGCAGGTGGTTCATAGCGATCTTAACCCGCATAACGTGCTGACGGCGCCCAGAAACCCGGATCAGATTGCGGGCGTGCTGGATTTCGGCGACATGGTTTACACACCGCTGATATGCGACGCGGCCATCGCCGCCTCTTATCAGATTGATCCGGCGGCACCGCTTGAAAGCCTGCAGGTTTTCGCCCGTGCCTATCACGCGGTCCTGCCGTTGACCGCGTTGGAGGCACGGCTTTTTCCCGCGCTTGTCGCCACGCGCATGCTGACCACACTTGCCATCGCTTATACCCGCGCCGCGCGCTATCCGGAAAACGCGGCCTACATCCTGCGCAACGTCCCGACGGCGCGCGATGGCCTTTTGGCCTTGGCACGCCTTGACCCCGCATCCACCAAAACCGCCATGGAGAGCCTATGAAGAACGACGGAACCATGGTGAACGCCTATGTCCCCGGGCAGGGAAATCTTCCGCCCGAGGATGCCGCCCTTGTCGCGCGCCGCGCATCGGCGCTGGGCCCAGCCTATCGGCTGTTCTACGAAACCCCGGTGCATCTGGTGCGGGGTGAAGGCGTCTGGCTTTATGATGGCGCAGGCAACGCCTATCTGGACACTTACAACAACGTCGCCTCTGTCGGCCATTGCCACCCGCGCGTGGTGGCGGCAACTGCCCGGCAATCGGCCGTGTTTGCAAGCCATACCCGCTATTTGCACGACACGGTTCTGGATTATGCCGAACGGCTGCTTGCGACCTTTCCTGCCGAGTTGGGCCATGTGATGTTCACCTGCACCGGGTCCGAGGCCAATGATCTGGCCTTCCGCATTGCGCGCGCCCATACCGGCGGCAGCGGGTTCATCGTGACCGAAAACGCCTATCACGGCGTCACTTTTGCGATGGCGGGCATGTCACCCAGTCTGGGCGACGGCGTGGCATTGGGTGAGCATGTCCGCACCATCCCCGCGCCCGATCCCACCCAGATGGCAGGCGATCTTGGCGCGGCCTTTGCCGCCAACGTGCAGGCCGCGATTGACGATCTGCAGCGCCACGGCATCAAACCCGCCGCCCTGATCGTGGACACGATCTTTTCCTCTGACGGGGTGTTTGCTGATCCGGCAGGCTTCCTTGCCCCCGCTGTCGCCCACATCCGCGCCGCCGGAGGTGTTTTCATCGCGGATGAGGTGCAGCCCGGCTTTGGCCGCACTGGAACCCATATGTGGGGCTTTCAACGCCATGGCCTGATCCCCGACATGGTCAGTCTGGGCAAGCCGATGGGCAACGGCTATCCAGTGGCGGGCCTTGTCCTGCGCCCCGAGGTTATAGCCGCCTTCGGGGCCAAGGCGCGCTATTTCAACACCTTTGGCGGCAATGCAGTGGCGGCTGCCACCGCGATGGCCGTGCTGGACGTGATCGAAGAGGAAGGCCTGCAGCACAATGCCCGCCATGTGGGCAGCTATTTCCGCGATGGTCTGCTGGATATGGCCAAGGATCACGATTGCCTTGGCCCCTTGCGCGCAGCGGGCCTGTTTCTGGGACAGGACATCGTAACAGATGCCGCGCCCGATGCCGCCAAGACCAGCCGCATCGTCAACGCCCTGCGCGCCGCCCACATCCTGATCTCTGCCACCGGGCCGCGCGGCAACGTTCTGAAAATCCGCCCGCCGCTGGTGTTTTCCCGCGACAACGTCGATCTGTTCCTGAACCGTCTGGATGACGTGCTGCGCGCCCTGTAACCGCGCCGCACCCGCAAGAGCCTGAGAGATACCATGACCCGCAGCAAAGCCACCCTGATCGGTTTCAGCGCCGTCCTGCTGTGGTCGCTTCTGGCCTTGCTGACCATCGGGTCCGCCCCTGTGCCACCACTGTTGCTGAACGCGCTGTGCTTTGGCGTCGGTGGCACGCTAGGGCTGATCTGGACCATCGCCAGTGGCAGGTTCTCAGCGCTGAAAACCGTGTCGTGGAAGGTCTATGCCTTTGGCACGCTTGGCCTGTTTGGCTATCACTTCCTGTATTTCACCGCATTCCGCCTTGGCCCCGATGCCACCACTGGCCTGATCGCCTATCTCTGGCCGCTGTTCATCGTGCTGTTCTCGGGCCTGTTGCCAGGCGAGCGGCTGACCCGCACGCATGTCTTTGGCGCCCTGCTGGCCCTGGCGGCCGAGCGCGAACGCGAAGGCTATATGGCCCGC
>CAMFLG010000134.1 GCA_945957495.1 uncultured Pseudorhodobacter sp.
GCGCTTCCGATCGGCTGCGGCCAGACCTCGCCGCCGCCTTCGGTGGTGGCGGCGTTTTCCAGCCGCCGTCAGGGCGATGCCATGCCGAAACCGGTGCCCGCCCCCGCCGCAACCCGCCCCGCCGTTGGCAAACCGGCAGTGCAGAAACCCGGCGTGGCAAAGCCAAACGCGCGCGGCCTTTCGGCCCCGGTGACGGCCCCCGGCATTGCCGGTGGCAAACCGCGTGGCAAGGTCGGCATCCCCAGCGCGCTGCCGCCGCTGCCTGCCAGCAATCCGAACGCCGCCGCCACCGTGACCGCCACTGCCTCTGCAGAGGCGGCGCGCGGCAAGGCCGCCACCCGCGCGGCCTCCAGCTTTGGCACAAAGCCCGCCCCGGTGCGCGGCAAACCCCGCTATCTGGGGCTGATCCTGACAGCCATCCTGTTGTTCTTGCTGCTGATGATCGCGGCGTGGTCGTCCTATTCGCTGGCGTTCTGGCAAAGCGACGATGCGGCCACGGTTGAAACCGTCTCCGCCGATCCGGCCCCGCCAGAGGGCGATGCGACAGTGCCCGATGCCGCCGATGAAATGGCCGCAGACATGCAAGACCCCGACAGCCTTGCGGACGAGGGTTCGGGCGATGCGGTGGATGCCGCCCCCGGCGATCTGGCCGCGGCGGATCAACCCGATGCCGCCGCCGATCCCGCCCCGGCCAGCCTTGATGTCGCCAGTTCCAATGCCGCGCCGGATGCGAACCCCGCCGCCGATGCCCCGGCAACCGCACCCGTGGCCGGTCTGGACGTGGCCGCCGGAGCCGGAACGGACGCACAGGCAATGCCGCAGGGCGACGGCCAAAGCGAGACTTTGCTGGCCACCGCCGATGCGCCGCCGATGGCACCCGATCCCTTGGCGCTGCCCGGGGTGGCGGCGCAAGGCGATAGCCTGCCCGCCGCGCAAGCCGTCCCGCCGCCCTTTGGCACGGTGTACCAGTTTGACGCGAATGGAGTGATCCAGCCAACGCCCGAGGGGATCATCACGCCCGAGGGCGTTCTTCTTATCGCAGGCAAGCCACCGAAAGTTCCGGCAGAGCGCCCCGCCGCCTTGGCCGCTGCCGCCCTTGCCGCCGAAACCACCGCCGCCGCGATGGCCGCAACCGCATCCCCAGCAGCCGACCCGTCGGCCGTTGCGGCTGAGGCTGCAGCGCCCCTGCCGGTGGACCCTGCGCTGGTTGGCAAAACACCAAAACCCCGCCCCGCCGGGCTGGCGCCCGCGCCGGTGGACCCGGCCGCCGCCCCCGCCGATCAGGGCGCGCTGGCCCCGGCGCAAGACAGCCGTTTCGCCAATCTGCGCCCAAAAGAGCGCCCCGCCGCCGTTCTGGCGGCAGGTGAGGCCGCACGCGCCGCCTCTGCCAACGCCTCGCTCGCCGCGCAGGCCAGTGACGCCGCGATCAGCCCGCTGGCCGTGTCGATCAGCCGCCGCCCGGCGCCGCGCCCGGATGGCATCAGCCAGGATACGGCGCTGGCCATTGCCAGCGTCGCCGCCATCCCCGAACCGGAACCGGCCAGCGCCCCTGCGGCGAAACCGGTCGCGGTGGCCGCCGCAGCCCCGGCCCCCGAGCCAGAGCCCGCGCCCACGGCAAAGGCACCCGAGGCCGATGACGAACCCGAAATGACCTCGCCCGCGCCAAAGATCCCGACCAAGGCGGCGGTGGCGAAACAGGCGACCTACAAGAACGCCATCAACCTGTCGAACCTGAACCTGATCGGGATCTATGGCACCAGCAACAATCGGTATGCGATGGTGCGCATGGGCAATGGCACCTACAAGAAGGTCAAGGTCGGCGACCGCATCGACGGCGGCAAGGTTGCCGCCATCACCGCCAGCGAAGTGCGCTATCAAAAGGGCGGACGGCTGATCACGCTGGCGATGCCGAAAAGCTGACAGGTCCGCAAGCGCGCTGCCCGTGGGTCACGCCCGGAATTTTGGAAAATTCCGGACCGATTTCTTCGAAGAAATCGGCGGCACCCGCCTCAATACAGCCGCGTCAACGGCCAGGGCATCCAGCTGAACGGGCGCTGCCCCTCTGCCGAAGGGTGAATCGCCTCGGACGGATCGCGGCCAATGTCGCGCTTGCGCCGCAGCAAAAACAGCGCCCCCCAGCTTTGCATCGTGCCCACCATCGGCGCCTTGGGATCGCAAGGATAGCGCCCGCGCCACCCCTCGGGCAGCGCCAGACCCACCGTCTCTGCCCGCTCCAACATCCAGACCAGCGGGATATTCGCCAAGGGCCGCGCCGCAGCCGACAGCCCGATCATGCCGCCGATATCGCCATGCGCGCCGCGAAACCACATCTGCTGCACATTGCCCGCGCCGCCCTCCGGCGGGGTCTGCCACAGCACCGGTTCAAACACCACGCGGGTTTCGTGCATCGCCAGCGCCTGAAAACCGTGCCGCACCGAGGTGCCGAGTTGGTGGTTGTGAAAGGCATGTTTGCCTTCGGTCAGCATCCATAACAGCGGCAGGCGGATGCCCAGCGCCTTGACCGAATCCCAGACGCCCACCATCTCGATCCCCGCGGCGGGGTGGCAATAGCGGCTGGCAAAGGCGCGGGCGGCATCGGAATCGGGGTTGCCCTGATAATGCCGGTAGGCCAGTTGCACCGCCCGTTCGGTGGCGTGGCTGTGCTGCACCAGCCCGACCCGGTCAATCACCCCGGCCAGCGAACGAACCGCATAGCCGCCGCGCGAATAGCCGAACAGGTAGATCCGGTCGCCGGGGCGGTAATGGCTGGCCAGCCAGCCATAGGCGCGGCGGATCTGCCGGTTGATGCCGCGCCCCTGCAACACATCGCCCGCGCGCCGCCACCCTTCCCACTGCACGCCGGGTTCATAATAGACGGTGCGCTGCGCCGACGGCCCCTGTTCGGTCAGCAGTTTATACAGCAATCCGGCATTGCCCTCTTGCCCCTTGGCAAGGGTGGACAGCGTGCCATCCAGAATGATGACATGATTCACAACCCCGCGCCTGCGCCCTGGTTCCGGCGCGGCGGCAGGTGCGCTGACCACGGTTGCGTGCCCGCGCCACCAGCGATTGAGGCGTTGGATCAAAGACAAGCTGCCCTCCACGCGCAAGAAAAGATGGTCGCGCCAAGCCGCAGCTTAACCCCTGCCCTCTGGATACAAGGTTAATGCGACAAAAGAACAGCGCCGATATGGCAGGCATGAAAAAGCCCCGGACGGCGCGGGGCCATCCGGGGCTGATCTTGTGCGCAAAGGCTTACAGCTTTTGCGACAGAACCGTCACCATGCCCAACTCACCAAAGCCATTGAAGCGGCTGTTGGTGACGGTGGAATAGGCGCCCATGCCATGCATGATGACATAATCGCCCTCGGCGATGTCGTCGGGGAAGGGCACGTCGCCCGGCAGACGATCCACGGAATCACAGGTCGGGCCAAAGCAGATGCGCGGCAGGATGGCGCCGGTGCGGCGCACGCCTTCGGGCGACATCACTTCGATACGGTCGATGATGCCGATCTGGCCCAGTTCGAACAGCGAGCCATAGACCCCGTCGTTCAGGAACACATGCGTGTCATCGCGCAGCGCCTTGACCTTTGCCGCCAGGGTAAAGCTGTCGCCGCACAGCGCGCGGCCCGGCTCGCACACCAGCGCCGGGCGGTCGGCCCCGAACGCCTCGGTCGTCACGCGGTTGATGGTGGCAAAGATCGCCTCCAGGTCCGGCTGCACACCCGTCGCGCGCCAGGACGGGAACCCCCCGCCCACATTCAGCCGCGCAATCTTCACCCCGGCCTTGCGCGCAATCGCCGCCGCCTCGATGATGTAAGACCCCCAGGCCATCGGATCGGTGCATTGCGTGCCCGGATGGAAGGTGATCGACGGAATGAACCCGGCCTCTGCCACGGTTTTCAGCAGTTCAACCGCCAGATCCTCGGTCGCGCCGAACTTGGCGCCAAAGTTATAGGCCGCCCCCGACACCGGCAGCTTGAAGCGCACCGAAATCTCGCAGCCTTTGGCCGGAACCAACTCGATCAGCTTGGCCAGTTCGGACTTCGAATCGACCGACCAGGATTTAATGTTGCGCGCCACGGCATAGGCGATCTCGGCGCGCGAACGCACCGGGTTGTTGTAGTGAATGGCCGCATCCGGGGCCAGACGGCGGATCAGGTCAATCTCGAACCCCGAGGCGCAGTCAAACCCCTTGATCCCGGCGGTGATCAGGTTATCGACCATTTCTTCGCCCGGGTTGGACTTGACCGCATAGGTCACAAGCCCCGGAAATCCGTCCAGAAAACGACGGGCAACAGCCTGCACAGCCTGCGGCGCAAAGAACAAAACCGGGTTCTCCGGCTGTTGTGCGCGCAAAAATTCGGTCGGATTGGTCCAGATCGTTTTGGACAGTCCCATCGGCGTGATCCTTTCTGCCAACAAGATGCAAGTCCCCTTTCGCAGCCTTCAAGGGCAGCGAGGTCATGGGCACCAGCACGGTTTTTTCCAACCAGGCCAGGTGCGTATGATCCGCCCTTTTCCTGCAACTAGGATGACGCATATGCGTGACAACTTCACCGAACAAAACTATATAACCGCCGGAATGCTTCGTTATAATGACGAAAAAGGAAGGCAAACTGCATGGATGAGCTGGATCGGAACATTTTGGCGCTGCTGGGGGCGGATGCACGCATGTCGGTGGCCACGCTGGCCCGTCGCCTGAAGGTGGCGCGGTCCACCATTCAGGCGCGGTTGGAGCGGTTGGAGACCGGCGGCATCATCGCGGGCTACACGCTCAAACTGGGCGAGGCGGCCCGGCAAGGCCGCCTGCGCGCGAGCGTATTGCTGACAATCGAGCCGCGCAGCCAGGCCGCCATCCTGACCCGGCTGAAGGCGATTGGTGAGGTGGAGCGTGTGTTCACCACCTCTGGCCGCTTCGACCTTTTGCTGCAGATCGCGGCCTCGAACACCCAGGTGCTGGATCAGGTGCTGGACCAGATCGGCGCGCTGACCGGGGTGAAATCCTCGGAAAGCCTGATTCATCTTTCGACACGGTTGGACCGGGCGGTCTGACAAGCAAAGCCGTCCGACATGAGAATTTCATTTGCCAACGGACGCGCTGTGGTTTTAGCTTGATATCAAACAAAACCTCGGAGGATATCATGTCACATCACGGATTGCCCTGCTGGTACGAACTGGCCAGCGCCGATCTGGCGTCGAGCCAGTCGTTTTATGCCGGCCTCTTGGGTTGGAACTGGATGGATGCGGGCATGCAGGGGATGACCTACATGCTGGCCGGTCTGGGCGATACCATGATCGCCGGGCTGTTTTCTGCCGAAATGGGCCGCGCGCCGGGCTGGCTGGTGTATTTCGCGGTGGACAGCGCCGATGAAACGGCGGCCCTTGCCGCCGCCTCTGGCGCAACAACGCTGATGCCGCCTACCGACATCCCCGGCACAGGCCGCTTTGCCCTGTTCGCCGATCCGCAGGGGGCTGCCTTTGGTGTGCTGCAACCCCTGCCCGGCGGATCGGGCGGTGCCTTCGATCAGGCGCGCAGCGGCACCGGCAACTGGCACGACCTTGTCACCTCGGACGAGGCGGGTGCCTTGGCGTTTTACGGCAAGCTGTTCGGTTGGACGGTCAGCCAGACGATGCCGATGGGGCCGGATGCCAATTACAACATCCTAAACCGCAACGGCCAGGATATCGGCGGCTGCTTTACCAGCAAGGGCAAGGCGCCATTCTGGAAACCCTATTTCGCCGTGACCTCCGCCCATGCCGCCAAGACCCGGATCACCGAACTGGGCGGCCATGTGCAGTCCGGCCCGGACGAGGTGCCCGGCGGCGCCTTCACCCTGCAATGCAGCGACAGCCAAGGTGTGACCGTCGCCTTCGTCGGCCCCGCCTGACCTGCCAACAAGGGCGGGCTTGCCCCCCATCGAGGGGGGACGCGCCCGCGCTGCCGCAGGAAAGACCAGACACGGCGCGATCCGGTTGGCCTGCGGCCAGATCAGGAAATCGGCCCCGGGTCGCGCAGGCGCAGTCCGCTGTCACCGGACCAACAAGGCGCAATCTTGTTTGCAGGATCAGCATAGACGGTAATAGCCGACCCAATGGCTGGCAGACCCTGCTGCCCTCGCGGCCAGCTTTCGCCCATCAGGCCCGTGTCATCTCGCCACCTCATGTACCAGAGTGACACATCGTTGATCGAGACACTGGACTTGACGTGATCCGTGACCACGGCATCGCGCTGCACACCGTTCTCGCGCAAATTCACCATCCGCGTCGCAGCGATGAACGCCTTCGCGCCACCGAAACCAGACACAGAAAGCCAAACGGCAACAAAAAGGCTAAGCCCCACCGCGCCGCCCATGGTTGCACCGATCGCCACTTCATTGATGGACGGATCATCGGACGCATACCGCACCTGAATGGCGTCGCCCGTGCGGAGCTTTGCGTAGAAATCCTGGCTGACCGACGCGCTGCCCCGAACAGGGCGGTCATCTACGGCGAACCGATACTCGATCCTGTAGTCTTCACAGGTGCTATGGCCACGCTTGCCGCAAGAATGCTGTCCGTGCGTCAAGGACGTGACCTGCCCGGTCACTGTCGCGGCATGATAGGCCAAATCGACCGCTCTGAACGCTTGCTTGGCTGCGAGCCCGACTGGAAAAAGGCCCACAGCCGCCAATATCAAAGGCACCCATCCCCATAACCGCAGAAACACCGCGATCCGTCCCCGCATCAAGGAACCCATCACCGCCATAACCAATTACCTTTTCCTAGCCCCGAAGCTTCGCTAATAGGCAGGGAAACTAGATCAGGATACCCGCCATGCCCATGGAAAAAACCTTCTCGCCCGCCGAAGCCGAGGCCCGGATTTCAAAGCTGTGGATCGACGGCCATGTCGGCGCTGCGGGCGCCAATGCCAAACCCGGGGCTGAGGCGTTTTCCATCATGATCCCGCCGCCGAACGTCACCGGCAGCCTGCATATGGGCCACGCCTTCAACAACACGCTGCAGGATATCCTGATCCGCTGGCACCGCATGCAGGGGCATGACACGCTTTGGCAGGTGGGCACCGACCACGCCGGGATCGCGACGCAGATGGTGACAGAGCGCGACATGGCGCTGCATCAGGAACCCTCGCGCCGCGAGATGGGGCGCGAGAAATTCCTTGCCCGCGTCTGGCAGCAAAAGGTCAAATCGCGCGGCACCATCATCGGCCAGTTGCAACGGCTGGGCGCCTCCTGCGATTGGGACCGCGAGGCGTTTACCATGTCCGGCGCCCCCGGTGCGCCCGCCGGTGAAGACGGCAATTTCCACGACGCCGTGATCAAGGTCTTCGTGGATATGTACAACAAAGGCCTGATCTATCGCGGCAAGCGATTGGTCAACTGGGACCCCCATTTCGAAACCGCGATTTCGGATCTTGAGGTCGAGAATATCGAAGTCGCCGGCCACATGTGGCATTTCAAATATATTCTGGCTGATAAGCAAACCTATGAATATATTGAGAAAGACGAAGACGGCAACATCACGCTGCGCGAGACGCGCAACTACATCTCCATCGCCACCACCCGGCCCGAAACCATGCTGGGCGATGGCGCGGTCGCGGTGCATCCCTCGGACGAACGCTATAAACCCATCATCGGCAAGATGGTGCATCTGCCCTTGTGCGACCGTCTGATCCCGATCATCGCCGATGAATACCCCGACCCGACCTTCGGATCAGGTGCGGTGAAAATCACCGGCGCGCATGATTTCAACGACTATCAGGTCGCCAAGCGCAACAACCTGCCGATGTACCGCCTGATGGACACGCGA